>CBDURX010000197.1:0-5158 GCA_965369485.1 uncultured bacterium
GGAGGCGGGCGGCTGAACCACAGCCGAGGAAAACTCCATGAATCTCACCCCCCTCGACTGGCTCATCATCGCCGCTGTCCTGGCCGTCATGGTCTGGGGTGTCTCGCTGAGCACGCGGTACATGCGTAGCGTGGTGGATTTCCTGGTCGCGGGCCGCACCGCCGGGCGCTACGTGCTGAGCGTGTCGGAGGGCATGGCCGCCCTGGGCGCCATCTCCATCATCGCCAACCTGGAAATGAACTACGTGGCGGGCTTCAGCATGTCGTGGTGGGGTATGACCATGAGCGTCGTGGTGCTTATCCGGGCCGTCTCGGGCTGGGTCATCTACCGCTTCCGGGAAACGCGGTCCTTGACCCTGGCCGAGTTCTTCCAGCGACGTTACGGGCGCAGCTTCCGCGTCTTCGCCGGTCTGACCGCTTATCTGTCCGGCATCGTCAATTTCGGGATCTTTCCCTCGGTCGGTGCACGGTTCTTCATCAGCTTCTGCGGACTCCCCCACAGGCTCGATGTGGGCGGGCTGGGCCTGCCTACCTATCCGCTGGTGATGTTCGTCCTGCTCTGCCTGGCGCTGTACTTCGTGTTCCGCGGCGGTCAGATCGCCGTCATCATCACCGACTATCTGCAGGGTGTATTCGTGAACGTGATTTTCGTCGCCGTCGTCGTTTACTTGCTGTTCGCCGTGGAATGGTCCCAGATCTTCGCCGCGCTGGGAACCGCGCCGGAAAACGCTTCCCTGATCAACCCCTTCAAGACGAGCCACGTCGACGACTTCAACTTCTGGTACTTTCTGATCGGCGTTGCCATCGTAATCTACGGGCCGTTGTCGTGGCAAGGCACCCAGGCCTACAACGCTTCGGCCAAGAGCGCTCACGAAGCCAAGATGGCCAGCGCCTTGACCATGTGGCGCGGCTTTCCTCAGAACACCTTGTTGCTGCTCGTTCCCATCATCGCCTACACAGTGATGCAACACGCCGATTTCGCCGACCTCGCCGGCCAGGTCGAAGCCGGCATGGCGGGCGTCGACCGGGAAGCGATCCGCAGTCAGCTGCGCATCCCGCTGGTCCTGGTGGAGCTGTTACCCCGGGGACTCATGGGTGCCTTCACAGCCGTGATGCTGGCGGCTTTCATCAGCACCCACGACACCTATCTGCACTCATGGGGCAGCATTTTCGTCCAGGACGTGATCATGCCGTTCCGCCAGAAACCGTTCACCCCGCGGCAACATCTGCGCGCGCTGCGCTGCTCCATCGTGGGCGTGGCTCTGTTCATCTTCTGTTTCAGCCTCCTGTTCCAGCAGAGCGAGTACATCTTCCTGTTTTTCGCCATCACCGGGGCCATCTTCACCGGCGGCGCGGGAGCCGTGATCATCGGCGGCCTGTACTGGCGGCGGGGAACGACTGCCGCCGCCTGGAGCGCCCTGCTCAGCGGCTCCGGCATCGCCGTGACCGGTATCGTCCTGCACCAGATCTACGACGACTTCCCCATCAACGGACAACTGTTCACCGCCATTTCCATGGGCGGCGCCTGCCTGGTGTTCATCCTGGTTTCACTGCTAGGCAAGCGACAGGAGTTCGACCTGGACAAGCTTCTGCATCGCGGCGCGTACCGCGTGGCCAGCGATCACGAACGGGTCGAGGACCTTCCCTCCCGCGGCTGGCGGATGCTGGGTATGGGCAAGGAGTTCAGCCGCACCGACCGGGTGATCTACATCGCGACCTACGCCTGGACCGGCATCTGGTTCGTCGTCTTCGTGGCCGGCACCATCTACAACCTGTCTCACGAAGTGGCCGATAGGGCCTGGGAGCGGTTCTGGCAACTGTTCGTCTATATTCAGGTTGTCATGGCGCTCTTCGTGATCGTCTGGTTCACCCTCGGCGGCCTGGGAAACATCCGCGAGATGTTCCGCCGTCTCGCTGTGGCAGACAGGGACGAAACCGACGACGGCATGGTGCATGAAGATTGAACAGCGGACTATTAATCCGGGTTAAGGCCTCCGACACTCGGTTCCACTTATTTTTCCTTCCATATGATTTCTTACAGTTCCGGTGCTATTGTTTTGACAAATTGTACCAGGGATGCGTCATGTGATGCACAAATCCCACCATTTACACGATACAAATGACTCGTAACTTTGGATCCGTTTCTGGAGAACGTCAACTTCCGCCGGGCCATCAAGGACAACGACAACCAGGTCTTCAGTCTTCAGTCTTCAGGATCTACGACAAGCGGATCCGCAAGGACATCACCTTCTTCATCAACAACCTCGGTAACAAGTACGGCCCCTCCGAACAGGGCGCCAAAGAAGTCTGCATCTACGTCAGCGACAACGATCCGACCAAAAGCAGTACGCGGACGGATAACCCCTTGCGCTATTCTGCTGCGCAGCTGCATCACACCCCTCATGACTGTCCGGCGTGAAGCCGCATCCTGCATAGATCGGAATCAACGCTGCTGGCCTATTCAGTCACCGGGCGTTGACGATAGATTGCCCGAATCACATCGGTCTGGTAGGATGACGAGGAGGGGACGATAAGAAACTTCAAGATTTCAACCTTTGGCAAGGTGGGTCTCATGAGGATCTGGGGTATCGGGTCAATCGCAGTATTCGTGATAGCAATCTCGGCAACATTGAATCCCGTAACAGTTGAGCAATCTCAGGCAGGAGAGGAGCTCAAGGCTCGGATCTCTGTCGGCTCCATCGCCTCAAAGACAGGAGAGTGCAGCGGCTCGACTGCGCAGTCCCTGCGAGAGATGTTCGTCGATGCCCTCGCAGCATCGGGTGGTTTCATCGTCGTCGCTCAATTATCCGGCAGTGACCTGGCCATATCCGGGGCGGTCAAGGATTTCGAACCGGAAGTTCAGGAAGGGGGGGCTTTCGGTGCCATCAAAAAGAAAGCCTATGACGCAGCTGGCGCCGATGCCAAAACGGCCAAGATCAAATGGGAGCTCGAATTGGTCGATGTCGGCAAAGACAAGAGGATCAAGAAAATGAAGGTCGAGGGCAAGTCGACGGACTGGTCTCTTGATGCTGCAGAGTCCGCATTCTCAGCGGAAATCGGAATGGCTGGCGAACTCGTCGCCTACTCCGGTGAACCTATGGAAGATGCCATCCGGGAGTTACTGGTCAAGACAGTGGACGAGATGCGCAAGCACACCCCAAGTGAATATTTCAAGTACACAGGTGAAGAACAGATCGCCTCCGAATCGGTCACTGGCACTGGTAGCAGCGGGAGTGGTGCATCATCAGCCGTTGCGAAAGACATGAAGTTGTATACCAAGTACGATTTCATGCCCGGCGACAAGGTCATTTTCTACGATGATATGAAAGATGAGGAAGAAGGAGAATATCCCTACCGTTGGGATCTCGATCAGGGAGTTTTCGAAGTCGTCAGGCTTGGCAAAGAGTTCTGGATCATGGCGACCGATGATGGCTCTATTACACCGAAAATGCCGAAAAGTCCTTTACCTCCGAAGTACACTGCCGAGCTGGAATTCTACGATAACGGTCCGGAACAATCCGGCAACTACTTCTACATCCACTGGGTCGATGCGAATGGCGATAACATGGGTCAGCTCGGGATCGTCTCTGGCAGAGACACGTGGCTATACCTGAAGGGCAAGAACCTGTCTGACAAGAGACTCCCTGAGCGGCTGGCCAAGGGTGTGCACACCATGAGAATCATGGCAACAAGCAGGTCTATCAAATGTTACATCGACAAAGAACGCGTCGGTAATGTTCCGAAGGTGGAAGATTTCAATCCAGTGGGATTTCGCATCAGGCTCCGGCCGTATACTGATCCCAGGAACCCGACTCTTTTCAGAGGCTTCAGGTTCGCGGAAGGTGGCAAGAGTCTACGTGAGCAACTCGACGAGACTGGTAAGATTGTAACCCATGGAATCCTTTTCGATTCTGGGTAGGCGCAAATCAAAGGAGAATCGTTCAAAACTCTCAAGAATATTGGTCAGCTTCTGACCGATGATCCCGGCCTGAGGCTATCTGTCGAGGGCCACACCGATAGCGATGGAGCGGACGACTACAACCTGACACTGTCAAAGAATCGGGCTGAATCGGTGCGTGTTTACCTGATTGAGGAATACGGTGTCGCCGCAGATCGCCTCGAATCGAAGGGCTGGGGCGAATCGGAGTCAATCGACACGAACGAGACTTCCGAAGGTAAGGCAAACAACCGCCGTGTGGAACTGGTGAAGATTTAACTCGCATTAATCATGAAGGTCCTACTGCGGTTGGTCAAATGCTTGTCTGGACACGCGGTCTCGGATCTGCTCGGTCAACGTAACGCACCGGATGACTCTGGCCGAATGCTGGCCCCCAGGGCAAAGCTGCGCCGGTCGTCGGCCGGGTTCTGAGGAGGGCAGCGCGGTCATGGTCGGTTCCCTGGGCGGCGAGGAGCCGCGGCGACAAGCTGTTCCTGCGCGTGAAGGACAAGGACAGCGAGGTGCGGCGCAACTTCATCGGCGTGGACCGCTTTCCCGTGGGCCCACGCTGGCGGGTGAAGGCCAGGCTTGAAGCCCACGATCCTCCGCAGACCGTGGCCGTCCCCAATGTCCTGGGACAGGTCAACCAGTCCCCCAGCCCCGGGACGCTTGTCTTCGTGCTGGCGGGATTCTCCTGCCGCCTGGTCCCGGTCGGTGAACCCGGCGAGTCGCTGTTCATCGTTTTTGCCGACGCGACCACCGGCACCCGCACCTACGGCGGCGGGCGCTTCCTGTCTGCCGAGCCGCCCGCGGTGGACGGGACGGTGGTGCTGGACTTCAACAAGGCCGTCAACCCACCCTGCGCCTTCACGCCCTTCGCCACCTGCCCCCTGCCGCCGGAGGGCAACATCCTGCCGGTGGCCATACGCGCCGGTGAGAAGAACTGGGGGGCTCCCCACTGAGCCGGGACATCTCCGCATGTGGGGCAGGGCGGCGGATGACTCTGCTGTGACCGCCACCGCCGCCTATCCTACCGGCCCGGAAGCCACTTTTCAGGGAGCACGGAGCGTCGAACCAGCCGGCCTGAAGCACCACTGCTTGCCGGAGGATGTCCTGACGTCAGCACTGTCACCTCGCCGGCCGCAGTGGCAGGCACGGTCTGGTGCAAGCAGGTACGCCGCCATGCTTGTTCGTGCACCTGTTGTTGTTGTATAATTGTAAC
>CBDURX010000198.1:0-5157 GCA_965369485.1 uncultured bacterium
CGATCTGGGCGACAGCGAGAACTCGGACTGGATCCGCGTGACCTTCCGTGCGGGGCGTACCAAGGCCAAGGGGATCTGCAAGTTTCGCGTGACCTCGTGGAGCGATCCGTTCTCCTTCTACATGACACCCATCCACATCGACCCCGAGAACCCGGCCATGCCCATCTCTCATCCGCCCCACTACGCCATCGCACTGGCCAAGCTGCAGGGTCCCTACGCCACGCTGGGTCTGGCCGAGGATACCTGGGCGCTGAACGAAAAGGTCATCGACGAGCAGGCCTTCCTGGACCAGGCGTGGTCGATCCACGCCGAACGGGAGTGGCAGTTCTTCCACGCCCTGGACCACCAGCCGGAGGGATTGATCACCACCGTCTTCGACGCCACCGACCGGATCCAGCACATGTTCTTCCGCTACCTCGACCCTGCGCACCCGGCCAACCGCGGCCGGGACACCGAACGCCATAAGAACGCCATCGAGAACCTCTACCGCCGCGCCGACGACCTCGTGGGCCGCACCCTCGCGAAGCTGAAGAAGGACGAGGTGCTGTTCGTCATCTCCGACCACGGGTTCAAAACGTTTCAGCGCGGCGTCAACCTGAACAGCTGGTTTCGCGAACACGGTTACCTGTTCCTCAAGAGCGATCCCGCCGGGGGGCCGCCGCCGCCACTGCCGGCCGGCAGCAAGATCGAGCCCACGGAGATAGATTGGCCTCGCACGCGGGCCTACGCCAACGGTCTATCCGGTTTCTACCTGAACATCGAGGGACGAGAACGCGACGGAATCGTACCGCCAGACCAGAAGCAGGCCGTCAAGGCAGAGATCATGGGCAAGCTGCGCGAGCTGCACGACGACGAGCGCGGGCAGAAAGCCATCAACGAGCTGTACGACAGCCGCGAAGCCTACAGTGGTCCCTACCGTGGCAACGCCCCCGACGTGGTGGTGGGTTTCGCCATCGGCTACCGGGCCGACTGGGATGCGGCCATCGGACGTGTCACCGACACTGTCCTGAGCGACAACGTGCGCGCCTGGTCGGGTGACCACTGCATCGACCCCAGCCTGGTACCTGGGGTCCTGTTCAGCAATATTCCGTTCAGCAAGCAAGATCCGGGGTTGACCGACCTGGCCCCCTCTATCCTGGAGCTGTTCGGCATCGCACCGCCGGCCTACATGACGGGTGTCAGCATCTTCGAGGAGCAGTGATGAGATTTGCCCACGCATGGCTACTAGCAGGATTGACCTTGTTCACCCTGATCTCGACGCCGGCAGCGCCGGTCTGCGCCGCGGACCAGCCCAAGGTGCTGGTGATCGGTTTTGACGGCATGGATCCCATCCTCCTGCAACGGTTCCGCGACGAAGGTGTCATGCCTAACTTCGATCGCTTCATCGCCCAGGGAGACCTACGGGTCTTTGGTACGGCCATTCCACCTCAATCCCCGGTGGCCTGGTCCAACTTCATCACCGGCCAGAATCCTGGGGGCCACGGCATCTTCGACTTCATCCACCGTGATCCACAGACCCTCATTCCTTACCTGTCGACCTCCCAGGCAACTTCACCCGCCGAATATTGGAAGATCGGTAAGTGGAAGTTTCCCAAGCGAAGCGGAGGTGTGGAGCTGCTTCGCCACGGCAAGGCCTTCTGGGAAGTTCTGGCCGCAGCCGGTGTGGACGTGACAATCTTCAAGATTCCGTCCAACTTCCCACCTGTGGATTGCGAGGCGCGCAGCCTGTCGGGCATGGGAACGCCCGACATCCTCGGCACCTACGGCATCTTCAGCTACATCACCGACCACCCGCCCGCTGACACGGACCTCGGCGGTGGCCGTGTCATCGAGGTCCAGGTGGTGGACGATCGCGTCGTCACGGAGATCCCCGGTCCCGTCAACAGCTACCTCGACGGCGATCCCTCTTCATCCTTCCCGGTGGAGATCGTGATCGACCCGGTTCACCCGGCGGCCACTTTCGCGGTGGACGGCGAACAGTTCCTGCTCCAGGAGGGCGAGTGGAGCGAATGGCTCACCGTTAAGTACAAGATGATCCCCATTTTGAAGAGCGTCAGTGGTATCTGCCGGTTCTACCTGATGGAAGTACGGCCTCATTTCCGCCTCTATGTGACGCCCATCCAGATCGACCCGGTCGATCCCGAGATGCCGGTGAGCACGCCGTCGCACTATTCCCGGGAGCTTGCCGAGAAAACCGGGCTCTACTACACTCAGGGTTTGCCCGATGACACCAAGGCGCTGGAGGAGGGTGTCTTCGGCGACGACGATTACGTCGTGCAGAGCACGCTGGTTCTGGAGGAGAGGTTACGCCAGTTCCGCTTCGAGCTGGACCATTTCAAACGGCTGCAGAGCGGCTTCATGTTCTTCTACTTCAACAGCCCCGACCAGACCTGCCACATGATGTGGCGCAACATGGACCCCGCATCGCCGCTACACCAAGGGAGTGGTGATCGCCACGCTGAACGTATCCGCAATGTCTACAAACTGCTGGACGATGCCCTGGGCAGGGCCATGTCGGAACTGGGGGACGACACCCTGATCATCGTCATGTCCGATCACGGCTTTTCCCTCTACAGCCGTTCCGTCCATTTGAACAGCTGGCTCTGGCAGAACGGCTACCTGCACTTGAAGCCGGGCGTCAGGAACACGGACGTGGCGTTTCTGAGCGGGATCGACTGGACACGGACCCGCGCCTACGCCATCGGGATCAACGGCCTGTATCTGAATCTGCGCGGCCGCGAGAAACGCGGCATCGTGGGTCAGGGGGTCGAACGGGAAGAGCTGTTGCAGGAGCTCGTGGCCCGGCTGGAGGCGCTCAGCGACCCCCTCGACGGCCGACGCGCCATCAAGTACGCTTACCGCAGCGACCAGATCTACAGCGGTCCCTATCGAGATGCGGGACCGGACATCGTGGTCGGTTACAGCCGTGACTTCCGCGGTTCCAACGAGTCGGCCCTGGGTGAGATACCGGACGAGATCATCGTGGACAACCTGCTGAAGTGGAGCGGCGACCACTGTATGGCCTCCGACGAGGTGCCAGGGGTGATCTTGGCCAACCGCCAGATCCTCAAGCGCGATCCGGAACTGCTGGATATCGCGCCGACACTCCTGCGTCTGTTCGGGCTGGACCCGTTGCCGGAGATGGTGGGCAGCGACATCTTCGACTCTGACCGCGTCGTCGGCATGAAGGGAGATGACTAGATGTTAGGTAGCAGCAAGATCAAGATCGACAAGGAGCTCCTGGAAAAAGTGAAGAAGTACGCCACCATTGCGGGTTATTCTTCCAGCGAGGAGTTCGTCCAGCACGTTCTGGAGCGAGAGATCGCCAAGTTCGAGAAGAGTGGCGAATCCGAGGACGAGATCAAGAAGCGGATGCAGGGTCTGGGCTACATCTCCTGACCCGGAGACGATATGACAATCATTGCCAATGTCATGAACAGTCTGTTCGATACCCTGGTAGCTCCCTTCGGGAACGCGGCGGCCTGGGCCATGACCATCCTGTCGGGGCTGATCGGCCTGTTGATGCTGCTGCTGTTCAAGGCGAGCACCAACCAGAAGAAGTTGGCTACAGCCAAGCGCCATCTTTTGGGACATCTCTACGAGATGGGGTTGTACCAGGAGAACCTGCGAGTCCTCTTCCGTATCCAGGGCGATCTGGCCAAGGCCAACCTGCGCTACCTCTCGGTGACCCTCCCGGCCCTGGTCACGCTCATCGTGCCGGTGGTGCTGATCCTGGCCCAGCTGGACAGCCGTTTCGCGCACCGTCCCTTCCTCCCCCGCGAGACCGCTCTGGTCACCGCCACGGTAGCCGCAGGCCAGGATGAGCTACTCGATGACCTCACCTTGCTGGCGCCGGAGGCTGTGGCCGTGGAAACCCTTCCCGTTCGCGATTACGACGCCCGTACCATAACCTGGCGCGTCCGTGTACTGGCCGAGGGCACGCACGAGCTGATCCTGACCACGTCGGACGGTAGCCGCTGGACGAAACAGCTCGCCGCGGGGGACGGCCTGCCCCGCCTGGCCGCCAATCGCGAGCGGGCCGGCTGGCACCACGCTCTGTTGAACCCCGCCGAGGCTCCCCTGCCCAAGGACAGCCCGGTGCTCAACATCGCCCTGCAGTTACGCGCACGCGAAACCCATTATGCCGGAATCCGCTTGAACTGGCTGGTAGCTTTCTGCATTCTGTCCCTGGTCTTCGGCTTCGCCCTGAAGGACCTGTTCAAGGTGCAAATTTGACCTGACCCGGATTAATCCGGGTTGACCCGGAGGTTGCATGCCATGGGTGTCAGACTCCTGCTCATCACTCAGGAGGGAGACGCTCTCGAGGCCTATCGTCAGGCCTTGACGGATCTTGGTGTCGACTTCGACTCCATATACTCCCTCTTGGCCATCCAGAGCAGTCTTCTCGAGAAGCCCTACAACGGACTGCTGGTGGATGTGGACACCATGGCGTGCGCGGACCGCATCGAGAAGGAAACCGCCAAGGAACTGCTGGACCTCTTCCCCGTGATCCGGCTCAACTTCGACCCCGGCAAGAAAATCATCCGCACCCTTTACTACGGCGAGGTCGGCGAGGGATCCACCAGCCTGAAAGAGTTTCTCGAGAAACACTGCCAGGATTTCCCGCGCCGCAGCATTCGCCGCAGCATCCGCAGGGCTCTGCACTTCAACGTCCTGCTTTCCCGCCGGCCCGACTTCCCGCCGGAGCTGACCTGGCGGACCAACACCATCGACGTGTCGGAAGACGGTTGCTTCGTCTACACCATCGAGGAGTGGGAGCCGAACACGGACGTGTGGCTCAAGAGCGACGAACTGGACGATCCGACGCCGATCCAGGCCAACATCCGATGGCAGGCGGCCTGGGGCAGCCCGATGCAGATGCCCGGCATCGGGCTGGAGTTCAGCCAGATCAGCGAGACCCAACGGACAGCCTTGCGACGATACATTTTTCCCTACACGAACAGGAGGTAATGGTCAGTTACATGGTGGCTCGGGCTGCGGGTCGGAAACAGTGCTGACGACCTGGGAGCAGACAGCCTCCTCCACGGGGACGAACTCCGGTGCTCCGAAGAAGAAACCTTGTCCATACTGGACACCGAAATCCTGCAGCACACTCAAATCCTCAGCAGTCTCGATCCCTTCGGCGATGACCTCGGT
>CBDURX010000199.1:0-5153 GCA_965369485.1 uncultured bacterium
AAGGGATCGCTGTCCAGGAGACGATGGCAACAGCAGCGACCATGGGTGTGGTGATGAACTCGAGACATCAACACAAATTAATACAATGCGCTAATCGGCTGTCATCCCTTCGAGAAGAATTAGTAAATAGGGAGGCCGGCCCAGAGGTGGTGGCCACTCTTCTGGCAGGTATCCTGGCGAACCTGGGCGAGGTCTCCGGGCGTGTCTTCACGGAGGATATACTGGATAAGGTTTTTTCGCGCTTCTGCGTGGGGAAATAAGGGGTCCTGAACAACTCATCAACAGACGTTGATAACCATGAAACAGTGTGATTTCGAAATCATCGTGGTGGGGGCGGTCATGCGGGCATCGAGGCCTCCCTGGCGGCTGCCCGGCTAGGATGCCGGACACTCATGGTGACCCACGACAAGGATGAAATCGGGCGGATGCCTTGCAATCCAGCCATAGGTGGGCTCGGCAAGGGTCACCTCGTGCGCGAGATCGACGTGCTAGGCGGGGAAATGGCCCGCGCCATCGACGCGACAGGCATACAGTTCCGTATTCTCAACCAGAGTAAGGGTCCGGCCGTGCGAGCCCCCCGCGCCCAGGCCGACAAGGTGGCCTATCAGCGTTACATGAAAGAGACGGTCCTCGCCCAACCAGGTCTTGCGGTTCTGGAGGGAGAGGTAACGGGTCTACTTGTGCACAGGGGCGGCCAGGGACGGGCGCGAATCGCGGGAGTGCGCACGGCGGACGGTGCCGAGATCGCCGCCGGCCGGGTCGTCCTTTCCTCGGGTACCTTCTTGAGGGGTTTGATGCACCTGGGGGACAGGAAAACCAGCGGCGGGCGGGAAGGGGCCGCAAGCGCCGAGGGACTCAGCGGGGAGCTCACACAACTGGGGTTCGTTCTCCGCCGGCTGAAGACCGGGACGCCGCCTCGCTTGCGGCGAGACACCATCGATTTCGCGGTCCTGCAGCCTCAGCCAGGGGACGAAGACCCCCACCCGTTCTCCTTCCGGACACAACGGTTCCAGCCCCACCAGTTGATGTGCCACCTGACCTACACCAACGAGAGAACTCACCGGCTGATCCTGGATAGTCTGGACCGTTCCCCGCTGTACGCGGGGATCATCGAGGGGCGCGGTCCTCGTTACTGCCCGTCCATCGAGGACAAGGTCGTGCGGTTCACCAAGAAAGCGCGGCACCTGATCTTCCTGGAACCGGAAGGTTGGGATAGCGAGGAAATTTATGTCAATGGTCTGTCAACGAGCCTTCCCATGGACATTCAAACAGCCATGGTCAGGTCGATGCGCGGTCTGGAAGAGGCCGTACTGGTCCGGTTCGGTTACGCCGTCGAATACGACAGCGTACCGTCCTGCCAGATCCAGCGCACTCTCGAATCAAGTGTAGTTGATGGGTTGTTCCTGGCCGGCCAGATCGTCGGCACTTCCGGGTACGAGGAAGCTGCTGCACAGGGCCTCATGGCCGGTATAAACGCTGTCATGAGCACGAACAATCAATCGCCATTTATCATTCAACGCTCGGAGGGGTATATCGGTGTCCTCGTGGATGACCTCGTCACCAAGGATATCAGCGAGCCTTATCGCATGTTCACCTCCCGGGCCGAACCTCGCCTCTGGCTCAGGTGTGACAACGCTGAGTCCAGGCTTCTGCGGCACGCCGAACACCTTGGCCTTTTACCACAGGACGACCTCGAGACCCTGCGGGTGAGGGTCAAGATGGCAGAGATGGCCCGGCACAGGCTGGAAACTTCACAGGTGACCATCCCGGGAAACTTGCACCGCATGTCCGCTGTGGAGTATCTACGGCGACCAGAGATAAACATGAAATTCATTTTTCAACATTGTCCAGAAGGCGGCCGGCTGAGGAGAGATCTGCTGAATGCGATGGGAAGTTGTCTGTCGAACCGGGGCAACGATCTCTCCAAAGGAGAAGACCAGGGGTCCCGGGTGCCTGGTGGCGGTAACGGACGCACAGCTGTAGACGCTCTCCTGCAGGTGGAAACGGACATCAAATACGAGGGCTACATCGCCAAGCAGGATCGTATCCTGCGCCAACAGCAGCATCTGGAGAATCTCGAGATCCCACGGGATCTGGATTACCATCTAATCCTTGCCCTCAGTTTCGAGTCCCGGGAGAAACTTGCACGCATCAGGCCCGCCACGGTAGGTCAAGCCAGCCGGATCGACGGAGTGCGGGCGGCGGATCTGGCGGTGTTGACGGTCGTTCTGAAAAGGACAAGCGTTCTGAAAGAGACAAGAGAGATAGAGAGCAGTGTGGGACCCAGCAACCCACAGTCCCCAAGAAAAGTCCCGGGTCGCGGCAACAGGTGTAGAGAGCTCGCAATCCCGGAAAAAGGCGAGGATCGCCTTCCCTCACCACAGGATGGAAAGCTTTCGTGACCGGCGCTTTACCGGACTTCCCGCCTGATCTGGCCGATCTCTGGGAACGCTACCATCGTGAGATACGACGGTGGAACAGCCAGATCAATCTGGTGTCGCGCGCCTGTGGCGAAGAGGACCTACTTCGATTGACCAGAGAGTGCTGGGATGCAGCCCAAGCCTTGCCGGCGATTCTCAGCCGGGTCTGCCCAGGCCTACCCGGTCCGTGGGGCACCTCGCAGACAGACCGTGCAGGACAACAAGTTCCCGGCGCCGGTTCCAGTACCGGTACCTACACTGGTACTGACACTGGTACCAGCACCATGCAGGTCGAGCGGTGCGTTTATTACGACATCGGATCGGGGGCGGGCTTTCCCGGCGTAGTATGGCATGTCTGGCTGGAGCAACGGTTGGTTCATTGGCAGGAAAGCAATCAGGAGAGGACGTCCACAGGAAGCCGGCCCCATCTGCAGACCCATCTCGTGGAGCCAAGGCAGAAACGGGCCTGGTTTCTGCAAAGGGTCTTGCAAGTCTTGGACTTGCACCGGGTGAAGGTCTGGTCTGGCAGGTGGGGAGAGAAGGGGGAAACCCGCCGGGAAGGCCCTTCGGGAGGCGGTACCCTGTGGCTGATTTCCCTCAAGGCACTCGCCCTCACCGATACGGAGGTGATCGCCGGTTGGCGCCGGATCATCGGAGCGTCATGCATGGGAGACCGGGACAGGCTGGTCATCTGCAGGTTTCGATCTCCTGGTTTCAGGCCAGAAGACGATTTAATCCAGAGGCTGGCACTCCCCCCGGAACTCCCCGGTCTCTCCCCGGGGGAGGTGGGGCCGCCCAGCGCTCACGTGATGGTGGATTGCGGTCCCCCGGCGGGGTCGACCGCAGGCTTGCTGGTGTCCAGCTACTCCTCTCTCGCAGCAGCCGTTAAACCGCATCATTCATGAAGGTCCTACTGTGGGTTAAGGAATGATCCGGATTTGTAGCTGATCGAACCCAACCGCGCTCGCGGCAACACTCGGCGGGAGCAATGTTCCACGTGGAACATGGAGACAAGTCACGCAGATGTTCCACGTGGAACATGGAGACAGGTCACGCAGATGTTCCACGTGGAACATGGAGTGAGACAACGTTGATACTTCACGCAGAACATCGGGAAGGCGAGGTATCCTCGACCAACACTCGGCCCAATCAGTTTGAAAACCCATTGAATCGGCATAGGGGCTTGATTCTCTTGTGATGAGCACTCCACCTCACTACGGACCTTCATGAATTATACGGGGCAACCAATTCGAGGGCTTCACACAATCATTGCTGGACATGTTTTCCCTGGATGACTTAACTTGGCTCGAGAGCTTCAAGGTGATGCTTCAACCCCAAAGGTTTGGTCGGTACGCACATTTTCTCCCGGGAAGGGGCGCTAACGTCGCCATGGGCAAAGTCCTAGCTATATCCAACCAGAAGGGGGGCGTGGGGAAGACCACCACCGCCATCAACCTATGCTCCAGTCTCGCTGTGGCAGAGAAACGCTCCCTGTTGCTGGACTTCGACCCACAAGGTAACGCTTCCAGTGGGACCGGCATCGAGGACCCGGACATCACCGTCTACGAGGTCATATCGGGCGACGCGTCCTTCGGTGAAGCGATTTGCCCCGCCCCCATCCCATACATGGACGTGATGCCGGCAGACCGGCGGTTAGCGGGAGCGGAGATCGAGTTGGTAGGTGCCGACCAACGGGAGTACTATTTACGGCAAGTCCTCGCCGAGCAGCAGAGCAAGTACGACTTCATCATCATCGACACCCCGCCCAGCCTGGGCCTGCTGACCATCAACGCCCTCACGGCGGCCGACTCCGTGCTCATTCCCATTCAGTGTGAATATTATGCGTTGGATGGCTTGAGCCAGCTACTCAGCACCGTGCAACTGGTGCAGAGGAGTCTCAACCCCAGGCTTCGCCTCGAAGGGGTCTTGCTCACCATGTTCGACCGCCGTCTCAAGCTTTCCAACCAGGTGGCCGAGGAAGCTATAGACTATTTCGGGGAAACGGTTTATCAGACCAAAATTCCACGCAATGTTCGCTTGAGCGAGGCTCCTTCCTTTGGCAAACCCATCCTCCTTTACGATATCGATTGTGTCGGTGCGAAGAGTTACCTCGACCTGGCCAAGGAGGTCATCGAGGCCAACGCGGTGCCCGACGCGTCTAACGTCCGCAGTTAGCGGGAAACAAGGACGGACAGCATGAATCCTAAAAAAGTTCTTGGGAAAGGACTGTCGGCCCTGATTCAGGAAGCGGGCGAATTGGGCAAGATCGGTGACAAAGAAATCCGCATGTTGGGTGTCAGAGAGATCGAGCTCAACCCCCATCAGCCGCGTAAATTATTTAATAACAACACCTTAATAGAACTTTCCGAATCCATCAAGCAGGTTGGGGTTCTGCAGCCGATCCTGGTTCGCATGCGACCGGACTCTCCTGCCGTGGGGCAACCCACCCCGGGTGCAGGGATGGGCGCAGGTCTGGGAGCCAGACACCCGTCTTACAGGGTGGTCGCCGGCGAGAGGCGCGTGCGCGCCGCCCGCCTGGCAGGCATCCATGAGATCCCGGCCATCATCTGCAGCTACGAGGAGGCCGAGGCGTTGAAGGTCGCACTCCTGGAGAACATTCAGCGCGAGGATCTCGGCCCCATGGAGGAGGCGAGTGCTTACCAGAATCTTCTGGAGAGTTACGGGGCTACCCAGGAGGAACACGCAGACATGCTGGGTAAGAAGCGCAGCAGC
>CBDURX010000200.1:0-5151 GCA_965369485.1 uncultured bacterium
GCGTCCTCGCCGTAACTGTAGGCCTGGTGCAAAGGCGCAGAGGAGGAAGGTAGCTCCTTCAGTACCGATTCCTGGGCGACGTCGATACCCCTGGCCTTCTTCTCCGCGGCCTTGATCTCGTTCCAGTGCGCCTGGCTCTCGGCCGTGTTGTTAGCTTCGCGGTCACCGAACACGTGGGGGTGTCGGCGGATGAGTTTCTCGTTGCCCTCCCGTGCGATGTCCCCGAGGCTGACCGGGTATGTCTCGCCCAGGATCTCGGTGCAGAAGCAGATCATGAAGAGTAGGTCGGCCAGCTCTTCCTTGA
Organism: uncultured bacterium; assembly: GCA_965369485.1. Classification (GTDB taxonomy): domain Bacteria; phylum Krumholzibacteriota; class Krumholzibacteriia; order LZORAL124-64-63; family LZORAL124-64-63; genus CBDURX01. The sequence continues at coordinate 305 of CBDURX010000200.1, forward strand.
TGTGGGCCGTGTCACCGGTGAGCGTGGCGTCGAGTAGCTCGCCAGCCTCGTCCAGCAGGTAACGGGCGGCTGCGGCCAGAGACTGCTTCCGATCCCAGGGGCAGCCACCCGGTGAACGCAGGGTGTGGATGGTTCGCAAGAGCGCTTCTATCTGTGAGGGCATGCTGTATCCTCTGCGGGCTACGGGTGATGGACACGCCGGGATGCTCCCGGGGCATCACTGAATACCGCCATGTGATAGCCACTAGTTTAATTCCCTTTTTCCCTCCTCGAAAGCTTGTTATCCTGTTCTCTTTGCCACCGAGTGTTAACCCGTACTGTGGTGAAGCTGTGACGAGGTCGACCGTGTCAGACTGGATCCGTATCCGGCGCGCCCGGCAACACAACTTGCAAGACTGCGACGTGGACATCCCACGCGGGCGGCTGACCGTGGTATCGGGCATCTCGGGATCAGGCAAGTCCTCCCTCGTATTCGATACTCTCTATGCCGAAGGGCAGCGGTGCTACGTGGAATCTCTTTCCACCTACGCCCGCCAGTTCTTGGAAAGGATGCCCAAGCCGGATGTGGACTGGATCGACGGCATCAGCCCGGCCATCGCCATCGAGCAGCGCAACGCCGTCCGCAGCGGTCGCAGCACCGTGGGCACTGTCACCGAGATCAACGACTACCTGCGGATCCTGTTCGCCCGTGTCGGCCGGATCGTATGCCCCGCTTGCGGGCGGAAAGTGGTGAAGGACACACCGGAGTCCATCTGGCGGATGGCGCACAAGCACTGGCCGGACGGAGTGTTGCTGCTGGTCTGCTATCCCCTGACCGTTTCCGCTTCCGCCGCCGAAAACGGCTGGGCCGAGCCTTTGCTGGCTCAGGGTTTCCAGCGGGTAGTCTTCTCCGGTCGGGTTATCCGACTGGACGAGGCCAACGGCCGCGGCGTGCCGGTGCCGGCGGCGGGCGAGCAGGTGGACGTGGTAGTGGATCGCCTGCGCCTGGGACGTAAGGTGCGTTCCCGGTTCATCGAGGCGATAGAGCTGGCTCTGCAACAGGCAAACGGCTGGGCCGTCCTGCACGACCGCGACCTCGCCGAGCGGAGGGAGTTCTCTACCGAGTTGCGCTGTGACGGTTGTGACCGGTCGTTCACCGAGCCCACACCACAGCTCTTTTCCTTCAACTCCCCCCAGGGAGCCTGCCCGGCGTGCAACGGGTTCGGTAACCGTCTGGAGTTCGACGAGGAGAAGATCGTTCCCGATGCCAGCCTCTCTCTCAGGGACGGCGCCCTGAAACCGTGGCGTACCGAGAGCTTCGCCCGCACCTTCAGTTCCCTGCTCCGTTTCTGCCGGCGCCAGAAGGTCCCTGTGGACGTGCCTTTTGACAAGCTGCCGCGGTCGGTGCAGTTGCTCGTTCTCGAAGGTCACGACCGCGGCTATACGGGTGTGTTCCCCTTTCTGGAGGAGATGCGCCGGAAGATGGAGAAGGCGCACCACCGCTTCTTCACCCGACGCTTCATGGGCGATACACTTTGCCGAGCCTGCGGTGGGACCCGGCTGCGCCCCGAGGCCCTGGCCGTGAAGGTCGGCAGCCTGGATATTGGGCGGTTGGGACAGATGGCGGTGAGCGAGGCGCTGCCCAAGATGCAGACCTTGCGGTTGTCCCGGTCGGCGCTGGCAGTGGCTGGCGAGGTACGGGACGAGGTGGTCCACCGTCTCCGCTTCCTCGAGCGTGTCGGGCTCGGTTACCTCACGCTGGACCGGCTCACCCGCACTCTTTCCGGCGGCGAGGCACAGCGGATCCACCTGGCCAACGCCATCGGCTCTCGCCTCGTGGACACCCTGTACGTACTGGACGAGCCCACCACCGGTTTGCACCCAGAGGACATCCAGCGGCTGATCGCCACACTCCGGAACCTCGTGACGGCCGGCAACACGGTGGTGGTGGTGGAGCACGACCTGTCCGTACTCCGCGCGGCGGACTGGTTCATCGAGATGGGGCCGGGAGCCGGCCGGCAGGGTGGACAGGTTGTCTACCAGGGTGAATTCCAGACCTTCCTGGACGAGGCACAGACCTTGACCGCAGCCTACCTGCGAGGCGAGAAGCAGCTTCAGAGCCTGGCGCGACACCGCGACAGAAGCTCCTCCCAGCTGGTGGTCCGCGCCGCCCGCCTGCACAACCTACGGGAGCTGGACGTGCGTATACCGTTGCAGCGCTTCGTTTGCCTCACTGGAGTCTCGGGTTCTGGCAAGAGCAGCCTGATGAACGGTTGTCTCTACGAAGGGCTCACCGGCCGGGCCACCGGCGGCCACGGCCGCTCCTATCCGTTCACCGCCATTCAGGGGAGCGATTCCATCGGCAAGGTGGTACGGGTCGACCAGGCGCCCATCGGCAAGACGAGCCGTTCCAACCCCGCGACCTACTTGCAGATCCTCTCACCCATTCGTGATTTGTTCGCCTCCACCAGCGAGTCCCTGGCGCGAGGCTACCCCGCCGGCCGCTTCAGCTTCAACACTGCCGGGGGCCGTTGCCCCGCCTGCCAGGGGTTGGGCGAGCACCGGGTCGAGATGCATTTCATGGCCGATATCAGTGTGCCGTGCGATGATTGCGGTGGCAGCCGGTTCAATCCCGCGACCCTGGAGATACGCTTCCGCGGTTTGAACATTGCCGGGGTCCTGGCGCTGACGGTGGATGAGGCGCTCAAGTTCTTCGCCGGCCAGATCACCATCACCCAGAGACTGTGGCTGCTGAAGAAGGTAGGCCTCGGCTACTTGACCCTGGGTCAATCGGCGACGACTCTGTCGGGCGGGGAGAGTCAGCGGTTGAAGATCGCTCGCGAGCTGGCGACTCCTTCGGGCCGACGCAATCTCTACCTGCTGGATGAGCCGACCACCGGCTTGCATGTGGACGACGTGGGCGCACTGGTCCGGATCCTGCATGAATTGGTGGAGCAACAGCACACGGTGTTAGTGATCGAGCACAACCTGGATCTGTTGGCTCAGGCGGATTGGATCATCGATCTGGGGCCGGGAGGTGGCGAGGCGGGAGGGCGACTGGTTGCCCAGGGCACGGTGGCCGAGGTGGCCGCCAACGCTAACTCCTTGACGGGAAGCCACCTGGCCGGGCGCCTGGCGCCACCGGTGAAACGGGGAGGCACGACGGTCAGAGGGGGGGAATGAGCATGAGAGTGCTGGTGACCGGTGGGGCCGGCTACATCGGGAGCATAACGGCCCATCACCTCATCCAGGCAGGCCACGAGGTGGAGATCCTGGACGATCTCAGCACCGGGCACCGTAAAGCGTTGCCCGCCGACGCTGTACACCACGTCGGAAGCCTGAACGACCCGGCCGTTCTGGACAGCGTGTTCCGGTGTTCGTTCGACGCCGTGGTACACTTCGCGGCCTTCAGCCTGGTGGCCGAGTCGGTGGCCGAGCCGTTGAAATATTACCGCAACAATGTGGCCGGGACCCTCGCTTTGATCGAACGGATCGCCGCCGGCGGCGCCGCCCGTTTCGTCTTTTCATCCTCCGCAGCGGTCTACGGTGAACCGAAAATGACTCCCATCGCCGAAACCGCTCATCTGGCACCGGTGAACCCATACGGGCGGACCAAGCTGGCCATGGAGTGGGCTCTGGCCGACGCCTCGCTCACGAGTGGATTTGCCGCCGTGGCATTGCGCTACTTCAACGCCGCCGGGGCTGTGGGCGACCTGGGGGAAGATCACCGGCCCGAAAGTCATCTCATCCCACGCCTGTTGCGCTCCTTGCTGGAGCCGGATCTGGAGTTCCAGATCTTCGGCGACGACTACGACACTCCCGACGGCACTTGCATCCGTGATTACATCCACGTGGCCGACCTGGCCGCTGCCCACGCCCTGGCCTTGACCTGGGCGGACCAGACGGGGTTCACGGCCATCAACCTCGGCACGAAGAGTGGCACCTCGGTGCGCCAGATCGTGGAGGTGACCTCCCGGGTCACCGGACACGGCATCGCTCCGCCCATCGCCGCGCGTCGTCTCGGCGACCCGGCCCGTCTGGTGGCCTCCAACGACCTGGCCCGGGAACTGCTGGGCTGGGAGCCGCAACACAGCGCAATCGCCACCATCGTTACCGACGCCTGGAATTGGCACCGCCAACACCCCCACGGATACTTCGCCGGGTAAAACCCCAACTGGCACACTGCTTGCAATTTTTCCCATGGTCATTTGTCGGGCACGGGGTCGTCCAGTCTTGCGCGCGGTTAACCGGTTGTCCGACAACACGTTTCTCCTAGACAGGGAACTCGGAGCTGCGGGGTCGGAGAGAAAAAAATGCCCACCGCGTTCAGGAGATGGCTTGGCAGAGGTTCACCCCCTGTGGACGATCTGCACGGTGTGTCCGCCCTGCGGGTCCTGCAGGCTCTTTTACAGCAGCCACATGCGGGACGCCAGCAAGCCCTGGCTGTCCATCTCCTCACCCGGGGGCCTTTCGACCTGGCCCTGGTCACCAGGGCCAGCGAGGCCGAGCCTGGTCAGGTCGTCGCCGCCGTCCTGGACGGCAAGGCGACGGATCTCGACCTGGACCTCGTCCAGGAATCTCTCAATTCCAAGATCAGTCCCCTGGCAGGGATGACCGAGACCCCACGCTGGGTTGCCCTGCAAGATGACCCATTCCGGCCGGGCGCCGCATTCCTGCGCCGTTTCAACCTGGCCTGCGCTCTGATCCTGCCGCTGAGGCAATCCGGGCCTGGACGCGATGATCATCTCTTCCTGTTGATGGCGTCCCGTGAGTCACTGGAGTACGGGGACGCATTGCTGCGGGAAATCCTGACCCTCTGGAAAATCTGCGAGGCGGTGGGGCCCGCGGCGTGGGGAGGGGAGTCTGGC
>CBDURX010000201.1:0-5146 GCA_965369485.1 uncultured bacterium
ATACATCGAGGCCCCTCTGTACGGACTGCAGGCCGCGACGGTATTGGATCACCGGTCAGGTGATTACGAGGTCTTCTCCATTGCCGACACGATGGCCACCTTCAGCCACGACTACGCCGACTTGTCCGGCCGCCTGTTCCTGGTCGATCTGTCCCAACCCGATCTCGACGACGAGGCTGAACTGCAGCTCCTGACCGACGATTTCCACTGCGTCATCGTAACCTTCAGTTACGAGGCGGGAAACGGATTCGCCCCCTTGCTCCACAATCCTTTCACCTTGACGATCCCCAACCTGAGAGCCCTCAGCGACGCAGGGCAAGACATCCTCGTGCTGGTCATATACAACCGCCGCGAACCTCCCAGCTACGCGGAGCGTACCCGGGTGAGGTTGACCGCGCGCATCCAGGGTCACGTGGAGTTACCCACCATCCACTCTTGCAATTTGAACTTCCGCTGCCACGCACACTGGCGCAACAGTGCCGGCGCGACTTGGGACACTCCCCAGTACGACTTGCGGGTCATTGACGCCAGCGGCAGTTTCATCGGCACGGTCTTCTACGCCCAGTGGGATTCGATAAGCGTGTTCGGTGTACGTCACACCGGCTCTTTCTCCGTCGAGCTCGATCCCAACAGCCTGGCGCTGACCCACTGGGAACTATTCAGCCGGCGAGACTATCCCGGTCCCGACACGTTCCAAGTACTCAGCTGCAGCGGCGGAGATCTAGACCTGGGCTACCAGGACAACGACCGGTTGGCGTACGGTGTCAGCGGGCCCGGCAGTTGCAGACCGGGGCCGGTGCAATCGTTCTACGCCGTCCTCGTCAACGGCGGAGATATCGCCCAGGAACTCAGCGACTTCGAGTGTGATTCGACCAGTTACATCGACATTTTTCTGGGAGAATGGCCGAAATGACATGGAGTGACTGTCTCAGCCTCCCCCTGGCCTGGAGGAATTGAGCATGACCATGTTGCGACACTCTGCCAACCCCATCCTGACCCGCGCGGACATCCCCGACATACAGCCTTGTATCGTCGATGCGACCTCGGTTTTCAACCCCGGCGCCGTGGTGCACCAGGACAGGATCAAGTTGATGCTGAGGGTTCAGACACGCGGGCGGGAGACGTATCTCGTCATGGCCGAGAGCCGTGACGGCGTCGAGTTTAGGGTTTTGGACCGGGTGATCGAGCTGCGCGGGATCGAGAAGGCTGGCAAGATCGTCTACCACGTCTACGATCCCCGCATCACGCAGATCGAGGACGCTTACTACATCATGCTGGCCATGGACATGGAAGGTGGCTGTCGCCTGGGCCTGGTTCGTACCCGCGACTTCGAGACGTTCGACTTCCTGGGCCTGGTCGCCGACCGGGACGTGCGCAACGGGGTCCTCTTCCCCGAGCGCATCGGCGACATGTACTTGCGCCTGGAGAGGCCCAACGATGTCCAGGTGCCAGGCGGCCCGACCACCGGCCGCGAGATCGTACTGGCGGAATCGGCCGACCTCCTGCACTGGCGTCCGTTGCACGTGGTCATATTCGGTCGAACACACTACTGGGACGAGTTGATTGGCTCGGGACCGCCTCCCATCAAAACCACCAAGGGGTGGCTGCACATCTATCATGGCGTTGCCACTCATTTCGGGTGCAGTGGTGTCTACCAAGCCGGCGCCATCCTTCTGGACCTCGAGGATCCCTCTCGCGTTCTCGCCCGCACACGTAACAATATCCTGGAACCGCGTGAAGCGTACGAGCTGACCGGTCAGGTCCCCAATGTGGTCTTTCCCAGCGGCCTGGTGGTGGAGCGGTACGACGAGGAGGGGTTCGCCGCCCTGGACAGCCGGGTGTACCTCTACTATGGAGCCGCCGACAGTTGCGTCGGCCTGGCTACATCCACGGTTGCGGAATTGATCGAGGCTTGCCACGACTGACCTGGGGTTTACCCGGAGAGAGACTTGTCGACCCCTGCCCGGAAAGCTTTCCTCGTCTCTCACACCCACTGGGACCGCGAGTGGTACCAGCCCTTCCAGCAGTACCGGGTCCAGTTGACCAGGGTTGTGCGTGAACTGCTCGACGTCCTGGAGAACGACACCGACAACGACGTCGACAACAATGCCGACAACCATGCCTCCTTCGCGCACTTCGTCCTGGACGGCCAGGCGGTCATCCTGGAGGACTACCTCGCCATTCATCCCGCGGACGCGGAGCGTATCGGGCGGTTGGTGCGCGAGGGCAAGCTTTCCCTGGGTCCGTGGTACGTTCTCCCCGACGAGTTTCTCGTCAGCGGCGAGGCCACCGTTCGCAACATTTTACTAGGTCACAAGATAGCCGGTCGTCACGGACCGGTGCAGAAGGTGGGCTACCTGCCGGACAGTTTCGGGCACATCGCCCAGATGCCGCAAATCCTACGCCTGGCCGGTATCGACTCCTTCATCTACACCCGGGGTAACGGTGACGAGATAGACACTCTCGGCTGGGAATACAGGTGGCGCGCACCGGACGGCAGCGAGGTCCTGGCGGTGAACCAGGGCGGCGGTTACTGCAACGCCGGCGGCCTGGGACACGAGGAGTTGTGGCACGCCCACACCAACCGCGAGGTGAACCCTGCGCGGGCCGTGGCGCAAGTCGGCGAACTGCTGGCGGCGCTGGGCGAGCGAGCCAACGGCGACATCTACCTCCTGAACAACGGCTGCGACCACCTGTCGCCCCAGCGGGAGCTGGGCAAGATCCTGGCGGCGTTGCGGGAAGCGTTCCCGGGAATCGAGTTCCTGCACGCCAGCTTCGCGGATTACCTGGCCGCAGTCCGGGAGGCGGGTTTCGCCACCAAGAGTTACAGCGGCGAGTTGTTGGGGGGCAAACTGCACCCCATCCTGTCGGGGGTCTGGTCGGCACACATACCGTTGAAGCAGCAGAACGACGCCTGCCAGTCGCTGCTGGCCGACTGCCTGGAACCAGCTGCCGCCTACTGCCACTTCGTGCACGGGCAGCTCTACCCCGCACGATCCATCGAGGACGCCTGGAAGCTGTTGTTGCGCAACCACCCCCACGACTCCATCTGCGGCTGCAGCATAGACGAGGTCCACAGCGAGATGGAGGTCCGCTTCGCCGGCATGCGCCAGAGTGCCGAGCAGCTCCTGCGCAACCACCTCACGGCACTGGCGCCGACCTTCGCACGGCGCGCCAGCGGTGATCGGGACACACTTCTGTGCGTCCTGAACCCTTTGCCGGAACCACGTACCGAGGTCATTGAACGGCTGGTAGTGTTGCAACCGCCGGGCTACGATCTGGACCGGTTGGGGCTGTTCGACGCCACCGGCCGGCCCGTCCCCTTCGAGATCCTGGATTGCAAGTTCGTGGAACGCTTCTGGGGTGTCGACTACCGCACCGAGCTGTGGGGCGCCAGGCAGCTCTTACTGTTCTCCACCTACCATGAAGCCTTCCGCGACCGCATGGACAAGGGTGTGACCGCCGAGGATACGGCCGACTGCTTCCTGGCGATCCAGTTCCTCGCGGCGGACCTGCCCCCCCTGGGCCACGCCACCTTCCACCTGACCGACCGCGGCCCAGCTGCGGCTGCGGCCGTGGCTCCGGCCGCCATTCAGGCCGAGATGCCAGCCGTTGCATCCGCCGGTGTCACGGTCACCGCCGACAGCCTGGACAACACAGATTACAAGGTGCGGTTGCACGCCGACGGGACCATCGACGTCACGGACAAGGAGACGGGCCGAACCTACGCGGAGTTGAACCGCCTGGAGAGCAGCGGAGATATCGGCGACGAATACGACTACTGCCCTTGCCCGCCAAGCGAAACCGTCACCACAGCAACCGTCACCACAGCAGGTGTGAAGGGCCGGGTGCGGATCCTCGAGGACAGTCACCTGCGCGGCCGGCTGGAAACGGAAGCCGTCTGGCCATTGCCAGAGGCCCTGGCGTCCGACCGCCGGCGGCGCAGCGAGAAAAAAATCGACTGCCGGTTCCACACGCGCGTCAATCTCACCCACGGCAGCCGGATCATCACACTGGAGACCGAATTCGAGAACCGAGCCCGGGATCACCGCCTGCGCGCCGTCTTTCCCACCGGCATCGTGACCGACACGCTCGTCTCCGACGGCCACTTCTACCTGAACCGCAGACCCTTCCGCCAGCCCGCGGGCAAGGACTGGGTGCAGCCGCCGGCGGGGAGTTATCCGCAGCAGGAGTACTCCCTGGTCCAGGACGGACAGTGCGGCCTGGCCCTGCTGAATCGCGGTCTGCCCGAGATCCAGGCTGATACGGACGACGCCGGCGGCGCCGTGCTGTACCTGACCCTCTTGCGAGGGGTGGGCTGGCTCTCCCGCGACGATTTCCCCACTCGCAACTTCACCAACGCCGGCCCCACCCTCCCCACGCCCGCCGCCCAGTGCCTCGGCCGGCACACCTTCCGGTACGCACTGGTGCCGTTCGCGGGAGATCACCTGGCAGCCGGCATAGCAGGCACGAGCCGGCAGTACCGCGTGCCGTTGCTGGCCGTCCAAGGCGTCGAGGACCAGTCATTACCCGGCGGTGACAGCCTCGTGAGGAAGTCCTCACCTCACACCTGCATCAGTGCGATCAAGAAGCACGACACCAGAGAGAGTCTCATCGTCCGCCTCCACAATCTCTCCGACGCCCCGGTAACGGAGATCCTGACCTTTGGCCTACCGCTGCAGGCCGCCTGGCGCACGGATTTGCTGGAGGAGCGGACCGAACCCCTCCCACCGGACAACGAGGCGCAACTGTCCGTCCGCTTACGGCCTCACGAGATCGTCACACTGGAAGTGGAGTTCTTGCGCAGGGTATGAACTGTTGGGGTCAGTCGCCGCGCGACTGCGCTTTGCGTGGGAAAGCTCGCCGGAAAACGGGATTCTGCCGCGTCAGGCGAATCTCCTCGTCAGCGTGATAAATAGTCAAGCCATCCCCTTCACGCAGACTGTAGGTGACCCCCTTCTTCGCGATGTCCACCACGAGGAGTTGTCCCCGGACGGTCAAGGGAAATTTCATCCTCTCGAGTTTCTCGGGCAGATGGGGCCGAAAACAGATCTTCCCCCCGTAGTCCCTCATGCCCGCCAGACCGTAAACAGCGACCATCCAGGTCCCACCCATGGATGCAATGTGGCAACCGTCCGCGACGTTT
>CBDURX010000202.1:0-5134 GCA_965369485.1 uncultured bacterium
GGAAACACCGCCCGCCGCCGCCGTGGCGACTTCCTCCCCCGCGCGCGTGCCCAGCCGGCCCGTCCCGGCGGCCCCCGCCACCCGCCGCCTGGCCCGCGAGCTGGGTGTGGATATCAACCAGGTGCCGGCCACCGGCCCCGGCGGCCGTGTCACCCCCGAGGACTTGCAGCGTTTCACCGCGGGCGAGACGGTTGCGGTGACTGTGACGGCGCCAACGGCTGCAGCCACCCCGGTCGATGTGGTGACACCTGCGCTTCCGGCCGGACCAGTCGCGCCTCCGACTGCTCCCGCCCACGTGCCGGCGGAACAACTGGGCGGCGACGAGACTGCCATCGCCGAGTACGCTGCTCACGCGGCCTCGACCATCCCCTTCCTCGACGTCGAGCCGATGCCGGACTTCACCCAGTTCGGTCCGGTACAGCGGGAGGCGTTACGCTCCATCCGGCGCCGGGTGGCCCGCAAGATGGTCACCTCCATGATCCTGGTCCCCCACGTCGCCCACATGGACGAGGCCGACGTGACCGACCTGGAGAATTTTCGACGGCAAGAAAAGGAGCGCCGAAAAGGGCAGCCGGGCGGCAAGCTCACCTTGCTCTCCTTCGTGGTCAAGGCGGTCACGGCCGGTCTGAAGAAGGCGCCGGCGTTCAATGCCAGCCTCGACCCCTTCAACCAGGAAATCATCTACAAGAAGTACTACAACATCGGTATCGCGGCGGACACCGGCCACGGCCTGGTAGTACCGGTCATCAAGAGCAGCGACACCAAGAGCATCATGCAGATCTCCGCTGACATCGAAGCGCTGGCCAACAAGGCGAGGGCGGGTGCGCTCGGGGTGGACGAGATGCGCGGTGGCACCTTCACCATCACCAACGTGGGCCCGCTGGGTGGCACCGCCCTGCTGCCCACCATCAACTACCCCGAAGTGGCCATTCTCGGCATGGGGCAGGTTCAACAGAAGCCGGTCGTGCGCAAGGGGGAGATCGTCATCCGCAACATATTGCCGTTGACCCTGGCCTTCGACCACCGCATCGCCGACGGCGCGGACGCAGCCCGGTTCGTGAGCGAGATGGTGCGCCAGCTCTCGAACCCCAACCTGCTGCTGCTGGAAACCTGAGCCGCTACAGGGGCGATAGGCGACCCCGCCACCCGCCCAACCTGCGGCGCTTGTCTGCAAGGAGACACACTCATGGTCATGGGAAGCCTGAACCAGGAAACTGAAGTCGCCGTCATCGGCAGCGGACCGGGCGGATACGTGGCAGCCTTGCGCCTGGCCGACCTGGGCAAGGAGGTCACCCTGATCGAAGAACGCGACCGGCCGGGCGGGACCTGCCTGTTGGAAGGCTGCATTCCGTCCAAATCGCTGATCAACGCCGTGGAGCTGAGCGAATCAGCCAAGAATGCTCGGAAGATCGGCCTGACCTTCGACAACATCCGCCTCGATCCGGCACTCCTGCTGCAGTGGACCGACAGTGTGGTGGCGGGGCTGTCTCGAGGCATCGAACAGCTCTTGAAGCGCCGCGGCATCGAGGTCGTGCACGGGCGCGCGAAGTTCAAGGACAACGGGACGTTGCTGGTGGACGGCAGCGGTACCGTGGAGTTCCAGCAGTGCATCATCGCCACCGGTTCGAACCTGGCTCATCTGCCACCGGACATCGACCCGACCGTGTGGTCGTCGGCGGACGCGTTGCGGCTTCCCGAGGTGCCGGAGAGTCTGCTCGTCGTGGGCGGTGGTTACATCGGTCTGGAGATGGGCCTGGTCTACGCCGGACTGGGCTCGAAGGTGTCGGTGGTCGAGTTCTTCCCCCGCCTGTTGATGGGAGCCGATTCCGACCTGGTGGACGTGATGGTCCGGCAGATCACGCCCCGTCTCCAGGAGATCCTGCTCGAGTCCAAGGTGGTCAACATCGAATCCAAGGCGGACGGCTTCGAGGTGGTCATCGAGCACGAGGGCCAGAGTCTGACCAAGAGGTACGAGAAGGTCCTGGTGGCCATTGGGCGCATCCCCAATACTCGTGATATGGGTCTGGAGAACACCAAGGTCGTGATGGACGAGCGAGGCTTCATCAACACCGACAGCGTCTGCCGCACCGACGATCCCGACATCTTCGCCATCGGTGACATTACCAGCGGTCCCATGCTCGCTCACAAGGCCAGCCGCCAGGGCAAGGTGGCGGCCGAGGTCATCGCCGGGCTCGACGCCGAGTTCGACAACCGTTCCATCCCGGCCGTGGTCTTCACCGATCCCGAGATCGCCTGGACCGGCTTGACCGAACGCGAGGCCGAGGAGCAGGGCATCACGGTCAACGTCGGTAAGTTTCCCCTGGCCGCCCTGGGACGCGCGCGGACCCTGGGACGCCCCGAAGGACTGGTCAAGGTCATCTCCGCACCTGAGACGAACCTGGTGCTGGGGGTCGGCATGGTGGGCCCCCACGTGAGCGAGTTGATCGCCGAGGGCGCCCTGGCCATCGAGATGGGCGCCACCCTGGAGGATCTGATGGTCACCATCCACCCCCATCCGACCCTGTCCGAGGCCATCATGGAAGCGGCGGAAGTGGCGGCCGGGACGACGGTGCACATCAACCCGCCGCGGAAGAAGTGAAACCACCGGCTCCTGGCAACCTGACTATCTCTCCCTACGACCGGGACGACCACCTGATCGCAGCCAGTTGCAGTGACGGCCAGGCGCAAGTGAGCGTCTATCCCTACCGTGCGGTGGCCGTGATCCTGGGCAGGGGCGGCAAACCCGAGGTCGAACTGCACGTGGCGAACATTCTCGCCGATGGCGTACGAGTGCTGAAGCGGCCCGGCGGTGGCTGCGCGGTGGTCCTGGACCCGGGGAACGTGATTATCACGGTCGTCCTGCCGCTACCGGGGATCGGCGGCATCACGACTGCATTCCAGCGCCTGTCCACAGAGGTGATCGCGGCGCTGGCGCGGGTCGGGATCGCCGATGTGCGACAATACGGCGTCTCGGACCTGGCCCTGGGCGACCTCAAGATCGGCGGGGCGTGCATCTACCGCACTCGCGGTCTGCTGTTCTACTCCACGACTCTGTTGGTGGATCCCGATCTGAACCTGGTGGAGCGTTACCTGCGGCACCCGCCACGGGAGCCGGAATACCGCCGGCGCAGACCTCATCGCCGATTCATGGGGCGGTTGAGAGATGTCCTCGGCAACGCCACCGCAACAACTCTGGCTTTGGCGCTGAAGCAGGAGTTGCCGGCCGGCCGATTTGCCGGCTGGGAAGTCCGCTGATCCAGGCCAACCAGTTAAAGACTACCTGGGTGATAGGATATAACTGGTTGTATACCAACAGGTTAAGTTGCATTTTTCTTGATTTACCAGAACTAAAACAACATCATTCTTGCATCAACAGTTTTGTCCGCTGACGGTTTGATGTGTAGCCAAACCTGAACATAGGCCTTGTAAGAGCACCGGAGATCATGGACCGCCGGCAATTCATCAAATCCGTCACTGCAGCCGGTCTCGCTGCGCTTCCTGCACAGGCGGCTCTCGCCGAGCATCCCCACGCCAGACCCGTCGATGGGGTGGGCGTGCTCGTGGACACCACCCTCTGCATTGGCTGCCGGAAGTGCGAGTGGGCTTGTAACCAGGCCAACAGCCTGCCCGCGGTGAACACGTCCTCCTTCGAGGATAAGTCAGTGTTCAGTGTGATGCGGCGGCCCGACGCCACCCACTACACCGTGGTCAACGAGTACGGGAGCGCCGAGGATCCGATCTGGGCCAAAGTCCAGTGCATGCACTGCCAGGATCCCGCCTGTTCCTCCGCCTGCATTGTGACCGCTTTCAATAAGCGAGACGACGGTGTCGTCGCTTACGACCCCTGGCGCTGCATGGGTTGCCGCTACTGCATGATCGCTTGCCCCTTTCAGATTCCCGCGTACGAGTGGGACAACGCCCTGACTCCACAAGTACGCAAGTGCACCTTCTGCCTGGAGCGGTTGGACACGGGCAAGTTACCCGCCTGTGTCGCGATCTGCCCCGTGGAGTGTCTGACCTTCGGCAAGCGCAGACAGCTGCTGGAGCTGGCGCACCGGAGGATCGAACGAAATCCCGGGCGTTACATCGATCACGTCTACGGAGAACACGAGGTAGGTGGTACATCTTGGCTGTATCTGGCCAAGGTGCCTTTCAGCGAGCTGGGCTTTCCGGAGCTGGGAGAGAAGCCCGTCCCCTGCGTGACCGAGACCATCCAGCACAGCATCTTCAAGAACTTCTTCCCGCCGCTGGCTCTGTACGCCTTCCTCGGTGAGATCATGTGGCTGACCCGCCGCAAGAAGAGTGACGAGGCCGTTGAGCCTGCAGACGGCGAATCCGCGGACGAGCAGGATGAGCAGGAAAAGAAGTCATGAGCGCACACGCCGCACCGGTCGAGCCAAGATTCAGGACACCCGGTGTCTACGTCCTGCTCGCATTCATTGCCGTGGGCGGTTTCTTCGCGGCCAGACGTTTCCTGTTTGGTCTCGGTGCCATCAGTAATCTGACCGATCAGTCGCCCTGGGGCATCTGGATCGCTGTAGACGTGGCGTCCGGCGTCGCCTTGGCCGCCGGCGGTTTCACGACGGCCGCGCTGGCCCACGTCTTCCACCGACATCACTACCACGTGCTGGTGCGCCCGGCTCTTCTGACGGCCATGCTCGGGTACACCTTCGTTGCGCTGGGACTGCTCGTGGACCTGGGCAAGTTCTACAACATCTGGCACCCCCTCATGCCATCCATGTGGTCGGGGCACTCGGTCCTGTTCGAGGTGGGCATCTGCGTGATAATCTACCTGACGGTGCTTTACATCGAGTTCGTCCCCATCGTCGTGGAGCGCTTCAGGGGCCGAGTCACGTTCCCGGGGATTTTGCGGCATCTGAACGGAGTGGTGGAATTCCTGCTGAAGGCTTTCGACCGCACCCTGGGCAGGATCATGGCCCTCTTCATCATCGCTGGAGTCCTGCTCTCTTGCCTGCACCAGTCCTCTCTCGGCGCTCTGATGGTCATCGTGCCGTACAAGATGCACCCTCTCTGGCACACACCGATCCTGCCGTTGCTCTTCCTGATGTCGGCCGTATCGGTCGGATTCCCCATGGTGATCTGCGAATCGTTGTGGGCCTCGCGCAGTTTCGGA
>CBDURX010000203.1:0-5127 GCA_965369485.1 uncultured bacterium
CGAACGAACGCCATCACCACGGGAGTATTCTGCCACGAGCTGTCGCTCCTGTCAATCCGTCTGAGCTAAGCAGTCCGGGCTAATAATCCTCGAAGACCAGGAGCACACGCCACGGCTCGTCGCCTTGTCCGTTGCCCACCGGATGAGCGACGTAAAGGCGCACATTGCCCTTGTAACCCGGTACGCCGAGCAGCTTGCCGAACCCGAAACCGGCGTCGGCCCGCCAGCCGGTCGCCCACGGGTGCAGCTGCGGCCCGGCCAGGGCATTGGCCCACCCCCAATCGAACAATGCGATGGGCTGTAGCCCCCACTTCTTCAGCACCGGAAACCGCATGGCGCGGAAGAGGTCGAAGCCGAACCTGACATCCAGGGACGCCCACGCCGCCACCTCGCCCGCCAGGGTGCGGGCGGGGTAGCCCCGCAGCGTGCGGTAATCACCCAGGAACGTCTTCCACTGTAGCGGCACCTGGCGGTTCCAGGACTCCGCCTGCACCTTCAGCAGATATTCGTTGCCGTGCCGGTCCAGCAGGTTGCCGCTCAGCCCCGCCCGCGCGCGGCCGTAGGTGAGATGCTCCGGGGGCCCGGCGGCGTCCGCATACGATTCCAGCAGCGGCGAGTCCTCCAGCCGGTGGCGCTCCGCCTCCGCCCACAATCGCCATCGCCGCCACGTCAGGCCGAGGCCGACGGTGGCCGCCTCACTCCGCAGTGGCACGGCCTGCAGGTTGTCCTCCACGTTGTTCCGCTGGCCGAAGAGATTCCAGGTGGTGGCCACAGAGAGCGGTCGCTGCTCGTCGACCAGCACTCCTGCTTGCAAGGTCAGCCAGCGCCAGGGTCGCAGCCTCAGGTCGGCGCGCCCTCGCCGGCTCTCGAAGTACTGGTTCGGATCCGCCCCGTAGGTGAACGCCGTGTATGACCGCACCCAGCGGTCGTCGCCACCGAACCTCTGCACGTAACGGCCGCCGGACACGACCACCTCCCAGAGAGCCCACGGCATTCCCACGGGTGTACCGTCGGGTAACCTGCGGCGCTTTTTCAGGAGAGGCAGGCTCAACGTTCCGTCGTAGATCCAATCCGAGCTGGAGAAACCGTAGCCCACACCCAGTTCTAGCTCGGGCCGGGCCGGCCCCACCTGATATACACGCCCCGTCACGCCCAGGCGAAATCCCTCCACGCGATTGAACCACAGCCTCCCGAAGGGACGAAAGGAGGTCCGCCAGATCCGGCCCCCGATCAGGTCGCTTACTTTCTGGTCGCCCAGCGCGGAGAGGGAATCCACTACCGCCGGCGGCAAATCTACCTCCAGCAACTCCGGCGGAATTGACTTCATCCAGGCTTCGTCCTGCTTGCGCCAGTAACTGCCGATCGACTCGGCGGCGGCCGCGGCCGGTAGCCAGGCATCGCTGGAGTCGGCGGCGGCCGACCCAGGCCCGGCTGCTGCGGACCCACTCTGCGCGGAGAGGAGGGTCGGGAAAATGGCCCCCGGAACGACTGCGGCCGTCAGGAGTATCCAGAGGAACCGTGTCCTCCGTCGGATCACGGGCCACCGTCCTCGTCCGCATACTCCACACCGTTGATCACGTGGCGGCTCGCCTGCATGTAGACCTCCACCGCGGCTGGGATGCCGAGCAACGGCAGGTCGCGCAGGTCGATCCTGGCGAACACGTCGCCCAGCACCCAGTGCTCGCCCCTCTGGACCCGGCGCAACTTGTACATGGGGATGCTCTTGATGATCAGAGGCAACGGCACGGCGTCGGTCATCTCGGCCTCGACCCGCCGGATGACGAAGTCACTCGTGTCCAGCCAGATCTTCCCCTTGGGCAACGCCTTGAACTCGCTCTTCGGCTCGTAGGTCACTTCGTACACCACGTTCGTGCCCAGGAGCTTGCGGTCGAGGATCCCATAATTGTACTGATCGCCGGACTGCAGGGAGAACGGGATGGCCTCCAGGAGGGCGTTGCTCAGCTCCTCCCAGGCAACGTCTATCTCCTCATCCACCTTTTCCTCGACCATCTCCTGACCCTTGTACTTCCGCTCCCGCTTCCAGAGGGTGGCGAGCTGATAGGTACCGTCCGCGGCCACGCGGATCCGTTCGGCCGTCTCGACGGTCTCGCTGCGAGGCGCCTCGCCCTCCTTCTCCTCGTAATGAACCAGGACCTTGGTCACAGCGGTGAACGCGTGCTCCTTGCGTCGGGCCCGGTCTTCCTCCATGCGCTCGCCGATGAGACGCACCACCTCGGCCACGGACAGTCGCTGCGCCGTCACCAGCAAGGTCTCCATGGTGCCCACGGCGAAGGGGATGGTGTCCTCGAAGGCGAGCAGCACGCCGTAGCCTGCACGCAAGGAGGTGTCGATGTCGACGAAATCGAGACTGTCTTCGCTGGCTGCGTCTGGTCGCGTGTCACCCGGGCGGACAGCCGACTGGCCGTCAACCCGACTGTCCGCCAGACCGATTACGGCCAGCACCAAGGTCAGCAGGAGCACTGGGTCGGACCGACGGCTGCGCCAGGATGATTTTCGCCTAGGATTTACTCGCCACGCCACCATTCCTCCGCCTGATTCACTGGGGTGATGGATTGCAGTCCCTGCTCACTCCATATCACGCCAGCCGTACACTCAACAAGCGGGAACAGCGGGGCACGGGCGGAAGCGGGCTCGCGAGCCGCGACCTCACCGCCGAGGACACCGCGCCCCCGATCTCTAGCTCCTCCATACGAGGTTCATGCGATGTCGGTTTCGGGTGTGTGTCCCGGCGGCCGCGCCGCCCGGAGCCGGCCTCCGCCCTGCCCCTGGTGTGTCAGCATGGATGCGGTAGCATGACTGCAAGGACGAGGCCAGCCCAGCTGCCGGCAGACGGTCGCTCGGCGTGTGCTGAAAAGCACGCTCGCAGCGCACCGAAACGTTCCTGGCCGGTAGTATGAAACCGGCGGCTCTCTGTCGTGGGATGTCTCTACGGAGGAGTGCTCTGGTGGCGGCCGTCAACACCCGGTGGCAACGAGGTGGTGCAACACGGAATTCAGGTCAAGCACGCTCCAGGCGGCACCGCTCCACCAGCTCGTCCACGGCGTAGAGCAGCTCCACGGGCTGGAACGGCTTGGTGATGTACTTGGCGACGCCGGTGGCGAAGGCTTGCTTGAAATCCTGCTCCGACGACCGAGCGGTCAGCAGGATGATGGGGATGGCAAGTGTGGGAGGCTGCGCGCGCAGGAAACGGACCACATCGCGCCCGGCGCCGTCCTGGATGCCGATGTCCAGGATCACGACGACCGGCCGGTGTATCAAGGCGGCGGCCAGGGCGCCGGCGACTTCGTTCTGCGCCAGCACCTCGTAGCCGTGTGCACCCAGAACCAACTGGACCGTGCTGATGACCTCGGGATCGTCGTCCACCAGCAACACACGTCTTACCATCCGACCTCCACCTCCTGTGCAACTCGCAATCTGTCAGGGTAGCCATGCAAATTCCTGACCAGGAAAGACACCATTTAACTTGGCAAAGTAAGAGAATATTTGCAGTGAAAGGCGGTGTTGGAAGTGATATCCCGCCCCGGCAAGACAAATTGTCGCAGCTCCCGTGGCGAGCGGCCACATTTTCCCCACCTGGGCTGCTGGGGCACGGTTGGCCCCACCTGGGAAGCAACAGCAGCCACAGGAGTGTCACTCGATGCCGTACCGCTTCATCTTCCGCCAGAGGGTATTGCGCGAGATGCCCAGCGCGGCGGCCGCGCGGGTGCGGTTGCCGTCGTGGCGTGTGAGGGCTTCCCGTATGGTGGCGGCCTCGGCGCTCTGCAGCGGGCGGATCCCCGCCGGCACCGGCGGAACTCCTTGCGTAGTCGGGCGGCCCGGCAGGGTCGGCGAACCCGGTTTGGCCTGGTTCAGTGCGGCCCCTCCTGGTACGGCCACACCCACGGGCGCCACCAGCTCACCTCGGATGTGGTGCGGCAGATCCTCCACCTCCACGACGCTCCCACCACAGATGACGAAGGCATGCTCGATGGCGTTCTCCAGCTCCCGCACGTTGCCTGGGTACTCGTAGTGCATGAGCAGAGCCATCGCCTTCTCGCTGATCCCGATGATGCGCCGGCCCTGCAGAGCGTTGAACTTGGTGATGAAGTGATCTACCAGCAACGGAATGTCCTCGAGGCGAGTTCGCAGCGGTGGCAGGTGGATCCGCACGACGTTCAACCGGAAGAACAGATCCTGCCGGAAGCGTCCGGCGCTGACCTCGCTGGCCAGGTCGCGGTTAGTCGCGGCCAGGATGCGTACGTCCGCCGTGATCGGTGCCACAGCCCCCAACGGCATGTACTGAAGGTCCTGCAGTACGCGCAGCAGCTTCACCTGCATGGCGGGACTGATCTCGCCCACCTCGTCCAGGAAAAGCGTGCCGCCCTCGGCCAGGGCGAAGCGGCCCGGCTTGTCCTTCACTGCGTCGGTGAACGCTCCCTTCATGTGCCCGAACAGCTCCGACTCGGCCAGCGTTTCGGGCAGAGCGCCGCAGTTCACGGCCACGAACGGCGCCTCCCGCCGCGGGCCCAGGTTGTGGATGGCGCGGGCGATCAGCTCCTTCCCCGTGCCCGGCTCCCCCTCGACCAGCACCGTGCTGGTGCTCTTGGCCACCAGCGGCAACAGCTCCCGCACACTGCGCATGGCTGTGCTCTTGCTGATGATGTCGTCCCTGCTGTAGCTGTCGTGGATCTGCCGGCGCAGCTCCACCAGCACTGAGAGATCGCGGAACATCTCCACCCCGCCGATCACCCGGCCACCCTCGTCCTCGAGGTTAGCGGTGCTGACCGCCACGAGCAGTTCCGTCCCGTCCTTGCGAGTGATGGTGACCTCCTCGTCGCGGTGCTCCTCGCCGCGCTCGATGCTTTGTCTCAGTAAACAGGAGTGCTCGCAGTGGTCGGCCTGGAAGATACGGGCACAGGACTCGCCCATGACCTCTTGCCGCTGCCAGCCGGTGATCACCTCGGCCGCCCGGTTGAAGGAGGTGATGTGCCCCTGTTCGTCCACGGTGAAGATCCCGTGTGGAATGTGGTCGAAGATGAGGCTCCCGTAACGGGGATCGATTTCGGTGGCCATCTTTGCCCTCCGGACCGCGGGAATCCTGGGTGCCGCTGGTTGCCGTCTCAGGTT
>CBDURX010000204.1:0-5121 GCA_965369485.1 uncultured bacterium
CCAACCCGTTCAACCCGGCCACGTCCGTGAAGCTGTACCTGCCCGGAGATGTGGGCGCAATGCAGGAGCTGCAGGTGGGTGTCTACGATCTGCGTGGACACCGCGTGCGCGTCCTGCACGACGGCCCCGCCTCGATGGGTTGGCACAACTGGGTCTGGGATGGCAAGAATGGGGAGGGCCGGAGCCAGGCCAGCGGCATGTACTTCCTGCGGGCGCGAAGCGGCGGTTTCACGGCCATCCAGAAGATGGCGTTGATAAAATAGGCTTCGCTGACTGGAAGACTCTTACACCCGGGCACGATTACGGCCCCGGGGCGATTACCGTCCCGGGCGCGCATACTGCTCCTGTAGCCGCCTAAATTCCGGGTGGTCGCGCAGGGGATCCATGGCCGGATGGAGCTTCAGTAACTCCACCGACACCATGGTGGGAATGGAAAGCAAGTATTCGATTTGCTCCAGGGCACTGTCGTACTCCCCCACGGTCACGTAAATGTCGGCCAGGTCTTGTATATGGCGTGGTCCGTGCAATGCATCCCGGGACACCGGGAATAGATCGACCCCCTGCTTGCCTTCCCGGATGGCCTCCTCCTTGCGCCCCAGGACAGCCAGGACACCCCCCAGCGCACTGTGGACGCGCGCATCTTCGGGACGCGCCGCAACCTCTTTCTCCAGAAGAGCCAGCGCGGCCAGCATGGCCTGGCGGGAGAGCTCTTGTTCGCCCATGTAACTGTAGACATATCCCTCCAGAGCGACCTTCGGGACCAGGACAGCGGCAAACTCGAACAGTTCGTAAGGCACGGAGGCAAGGCGGTCCAGAACTTGTTCGTAATTCCTCTCGCAGAGCTCTTGCCAGTACCAGAAATAGGTCGTGAACGGATCTATCCTGTCGGGCATCGCCTCCAGAACGGAGCGGGCCGTTATCAAATCACCAGCGGATGCCCAGTACTTCATGGCCTTCAAGACAAAGGCCGCCTGCTGGTCCGGCGCCAGGGCAATGGAACGATCGTAATACTCCTCCGCCTCCCCGTATCTTCTCATGGCCAAGTTGATATTACCCATCTCACGTGCGAGGGTGGCATCTCGCGGGTTGAGCGAGAAGGCGCGCGTCGCGTACTGGAGCGCCTCGTCCCAGCGACCCTGGCGCCGGCGGATCCAAGCGAAGCTCTGCAAGGTGTTGTTGTCGTGGGGAAGCGCCTCGGCCGCAATTTCGAACTGGACGAGGGCCTGCTCATAATCGCGGAGACCGTAGTAGTAATAGTAACCGAGGGCGAGGTGGGCTGCGGGCAGCTCCGGCTGGAGCGCCAGCGCCCTTTCCGCGGCCGTCTTCGCCATGGCCAGACGCTCCGGGGTGCGATCCATGCCGAGGTTCAGGAGATTGGCGTGTGCCCGGGAAAGAGCGGCATAGGCCAGGGCGAAGTCGGGATCCAGCTCCACCGCCCGCTCGTACATCTGCACCTCGAGGCGGCGGGTCTCCTCCGAGTAGATGCCCCGCCCCCTGTAATCGAGACCGCGGAGATAGGCACGGTATGCGTCCAGGTTCCTGGTCGGTTCCGCGGCGAGGGCTTTCCGCTCCGGTTCGAGCAGGACTATGTCCAGCGCCAGAGCCACCTGGCTCCCGATATCGGACTGAACCTGGAAGATATCCGTCATGTCCTCCTGATAAACATCTGCCCAGACATGTGTGGCGTCGGTCACCCGGATGAGTTGCGGTGTGACTCGCACCCGGCTCTTACCACCTGATATGCGCTGCCAGCGAATGGTGCCCTCGAGGACGTACTCCACACCCAGCTCCTGACCGATCTGCGCGATGGTCTTGGCGGTTTTCCTGTACTGCATGGCGCTGGTGCGGGCGATGACGGCCAACCCTTCGATGCCGGCGAGGCGGGCCGTGAGCTCCTCGGTGATGCCGTCAGCGAAATACTCATCCTCGGGAGGTCCCAGGTTCTCGAACGGCAGGACGACGAGCATCTTCCGTCCCCTGGCATCGGCCTGCGCCGACTGGACCTCTTCCGACGGCGATTGACCACCGTCCCCGCGGTGACGCAGCTGTTGGTAGACCGCAAAGCCCATCAAGACGACTACAGCCGTGGCGGCTGCCCAGATCGGTAATCGCCACGGTTTTCTTCTCGCCGGAACCGCGGTGCCGCTGCCGCTCCGGAGGACCTTTTCCGAGTCCAGTTCTCTACGGAGGTTCAGCAGCTGATTGCGCAGCTCCTTGGCGGTCTGGCAGCGATGATCCGGCTCCTTCTCGAGGCAATGGGCAACGATGCGGGCCAGGTGTCGGGGCAGATCGGCCTTGAGATCCGTCAGCAGGGCGGGGGTGTCCCGCAGGACAGAGGACGTCAGGGCGGCCTGGCTGTGGCCCTGAAACGGACGCCGGCCGGTGGCCATCTCGTACAGAATGATGCCGAGGGAAAAGATGTCCGAGCGATGATCGATCTCCTTGCCCTCGATCTGCTCTGGCGACATGTAGGGAACCGTGCCGAGTACGACCCCGTCTCCCGTCAGCTCCCCGGACAGTAGCCGGGTCTCCTCACCCGTCAACGCCTCGATGCGTAGCTTGGCCAGGCCGAAATCGAGTACCTTCACCCGACCGTCCGCACAGACGATGATGTTCCCGGGCTTCAGGTCTCGATGGATGATGCCCTTGTCGTGAGCGGCGCTCAGGGCGTCGGTCAGTTGTAGAGCGAGGTCGAAGAACGTCTCCAGGGTGAAGCCGTCCGCGGGAATCACATGGTGGAGGTTCTTGCCTTCCACGAGCTCCATGGTGATGAAGTGTATACCACCGGCTTCCTCGACCGAATGAATGGTGACGATGTTGGGGTTGTTGAGCGCAGCAACCGCCTCCGCCTCGCGCTGGAAACGTTCCAGCCGCCCAGGGTCCCTGGCCATCTCGGTGGGGAGAACCTTCAAGGCGACCTTGCGCTTGAGCCTGGTGTCCTCCGCCACATAGACGACGCCCATGCCGCCTTCGCCCAGCTTCGTGAGAATCCGGTAATGGGATACGGTTTTCCCTATCATGCCGCCCTCTGTCGGCCAAGGAAGATGGAGCACGCGTGAGTATCGCCACCGGCTACCGGCCATCAGTCGCCGGCCATCATAAGGCAATCGCCAAGTCCAGTACAGGGGATCGCGCAACAGGGAGAGCCTTCCGCCGGCTCTCCCTGTGTCGTCTGCGAAGCGAGGCCGGCTCCCGGCCTTTCCCCATGCTGCTATTTCAAGAGCAGCATCTTGCGCGTCAGGACCTCACCGCCAGACTCCAGACGACTGACGTACAGCCCGCTGGCCACCTGGCGCCCGTTCCGATCCCGACCCAGCCAGGACAGCTCGTGGTGGCCGGCCTCCAGCCGGCCGCTGACCAGGGTGACGACCTTGCGACCGGTCATGTCGTACACCGACAGCTCCACCTCGGCCTCACGGGGCAGATCGAAGTGGATCGTGGTCCGGGGATTGAACGGGTTGGGGTAGTTCTCGCCCAAAGACAGCTGGAGCGGCGTCACACTACGGTCGTCCTCGACACCGGTCGTCAGCGGCCTGACAATGGTCAGAAGAAAATCGTCAACGCCAGCCTCGACCAGGGAGCCGGGGGAGACGTCGGCGGCCACGAACCGGATCTGTACGTGGTCCGTCAGGGTGACGTAGTCGGCCAACTCGAAACTGTACTGGACCCACGCGGCGTCGGTCTGCTGTGTGTGCTCTAGGCTGACCCAGGTCTGGCCGTCGTCGGTGACTGCAACGTCCCACCAATCCTGGTCGGGGTTGTTACCCCACGAGTTGGTGTACCAGCGGTAGTAGCTCACATGCGCGGAGATGGCTCCGGCCAGGTCGAAGATCGGCGTGTAGAGCGTGGTCTGACCGTCGTCGACATCGTTCTCACCGGCCGTACCGCCCGGTGTGCCGTTGCCGGTCACGAAACAGAGACTGCCCGGATCGTCCGTATGATCATCTTCCGGCTGGATCAGGTGACCTTCGTATGTAGTGCCGACCGGATCGACCCGCGCCCAGATCCCGCTCAACGCGTTGTCGGCGGGACCGCCCACCAGCCAGCCGCGGTCCTGCTCCATGTCGTCGAACCAGCCACCGACGGAGAGCGAGATGAGTAGCTGGGCCACGAAACCGTTCCGGGCGGTTATCTCGAGCTGGAAGTCGAGGTAGGAAGGCTCGGGGCAGGACGGCAAGATCTGCACCTGGAAACTGCCGAGGGGAACCTCGCCGCCCACCGGCACGTCGTCGCACTGGACAGTGGCACCCAGAATGATCACGTCAGGATCCACACTCACGAGCCGGCCGCTCAGGTCGCTGGCGTCGGAGTGGCCCACGTTGGACAGAGGGATCGTCAAGAACACGGTTTCACCGGCGTCGGCACCGCCGTTGCCATTGCCGTAAAGGCCGTCGTCCACCGCGATCTCACCCGCTGTCAGGACAGGCGCCTGGACCGTCAGGAAGAAGTTGGTGTCCCAGACGCCGTTGTCCGCCGTGGTCTGCAGGGTGAACGGGACGGTGTGCTGGTCCGGCACGTCACCGGCCACCCGGATCGTGCACACTCCATCGCAAGTCCCGAAGCCGCCCGCCGGAATGTCAGGGAAGGTCAGCTCCCCCGTCGTGACGACGACGTAGGGATCGTCCGTGGCGATGGTGCCTGAGATGTTGATGGCGGCTTCCACACCCACGTTCTCGAGGGTGATTTCCAGACCGGCCGTCTCGCCCTCGTCCAGCACACCGTCATCGTCACCCGCCGCATCGAGAACCAAAGCGGTATCGAAGATGAGATACGGCCCCTCGGGGGGCAGAACCGGGAAACCCTCGACGTGGGTGACCTTGTTGTAGGCCGTGATGGTCAGGGTGAGGGTCATGGGCTCCAGGGGTGGGTCGGCCATGGCTATGACCGCGTGTCCCGCGGCATCCGTCAGCGCCGAACCGTAGAGAAGGCCGTCGGCGTAGAGGGCGCAGAGGGCTCCCTCGGTCCCGGTCACGTCCACACTGTACTCGTTCATCCCGATCAGCAGGACACCGGGATGGCTGACCACCAGCGATTCGGCCACCTTGGTGCGCACGGCCAGGGACGGATCACCGAAGATCGTCCAGTTCCGGAACTCGTTCTCACCCGAGGCGCCGGTCATGT
>CBDURX010000205.1:0-5103 GCA_965369485.1 uncultured bacterium
CCGGCCCAGAGGAAGGGGGCAAAAGGAAATGTTTTCGAACTCTCTGCTGGTGCCTGGCCTTTTCTAGTACCTGGCCTTCAAAGCACCCCAACTGCTCTGCTCCGTTGCGATGGTGATGAGGGTGATGTCGTTGTCGTTCCGCGGCAGAAGCTCACCCACGCCATCGTAGCATTTCGTCGCGCCGGAGATCATCACCTCGTCGCCGAGGTACATATCCATCATCGCCGTGTCGATGCCCGTGGTGCCGTCCACGAACACGATCACCGGGCCGCTACCGTCATCGACCTCGTATGTGCTGTTGAACCCGGCGCTCACCAGGGAGAGAACACCCTGGACACTCATGAAATCACCCAGCATGTCCGTGCCGTCGGCCAGGTCGCCGGTGCCGATGGCCAGCGGTGTCGTGGCATTGCCGCTGGTAAGGACCGTGTAGACGGCGCTATTGATCTGGATCTCGGCCCCGAAAGCGCCGACCGTGCCGGACACCTCGATCTCGTCACCGAGGAAGATGAGTCCCGCTGCGTTGGTATCGTAGAAGGTCAGACCGCCGGATCCGCCCGGGCACTGCCAGTAGACCGCACCGTCATTGTAGGTGCCGGCCTCCACGTAGACGACGCCGGTCACGGTAACCTCAGCCCCATCGAAGGGAGAGGGAGCGCACCCGTTGGTGCCGAGCCCGTGGATCTCCTGGCAGGTCTGGGCCAGGGCAACCGTGGCGAGGCCCAAGCTAGCCACCACCGCCAAAAGTATGAACGATAACTTCTTCATGTCTGACGCCTCCTCCTCTGTTGATTATAAACCGTAGATGGACTTCTGGAGGGGACTCCTGTACCCATGAGCCTCCCTTCTCAAGGCTGCTCTGCAGATAGATTGGATATAGACCAAGCTATCCGGAGTTGATCCCCCGTTTCCAGTCCTGGCCATTGTACCATAAAGACAAAGCCTAGTCAAATATACAATTTACAGCAATAATCTCGTGAACCACAGCGACTTTCCGGGTAACCTCTATCCCTTCATCTCGGCCAATCTCTCCCTGATCTGGCGGACCTCGGCCCGGCTCGCACTGCTGTCTCCCCACAACTCGAGCAACCGCTCATAATACCTCACGGCTTCGTCCGGTTCGCCCTCCCGATCATAAACCGTGCCGAGGTAATAGTGTGCCAGTGGCCAGACGTCGGGATAGCCATCGAAGAAGCAGGCCCACTGGTGATCGATGAGATAGCGGAACTGCTCCTTGGCCTGGGAGTACCTCTCGAGGGCGAAGTAGGTTCGACCCAGAGCAACATGGGCGTGAAGCAGATCGAGGTTGACGAGAGATCTCTCCAGGTTCTGTACCGCTCCCTGGTAATCCTCCTGGTAAAAGTCGATCTCGCCGCGCAAGAGGTGCAGGAAGGCCCGGTTGGAATTGCGGGTCTCGCGTTTCAGAATCGCCTCCAGGCTATCAACCGCCTCCGCGGCCGGCTGGAATGCACCACGCCGGGCGTACTCCCGCCCCAGACAGGCCAGTACCTGGGCGTCGGGGTACAGTTCCTTCGCCCGCTGGAGAGCCACCAGTGCGGCGTCATCATCACCTGTACTGCGCAGGATATCCGCCAGTACAGTCCCTTTCCACGCGGCCGCCTGCCGGTTGTCGATTCTCTCGTCGGCGGTGATCGCCTTCCTGATGTGGTCTCGCGCCTTGTCGTCTTCTCCGAAGTAACGATACAAGGCCCCGTGATGAATATGCTTCAGGGATTCCCACTCGTAACCGGACGGCGTGGGACGGTCCAACTCCTGGAACGTGCGGTCGTAATCCCCCGCCATGGCGCGGATCCAGCTCAGGCCGACACTCGACCAGTAGGCGTTGGGGTTGACCTGCAGCGCCGCATGGAACTCCGTCTCCGCTTGTTCGAGATTCCCCGTGCCCGCGTGGGCCAGCGCTGCGTTGTGATGAGCGTACCAGCTGTCGGGATAGAGTCGCGCCACTTCCCGCGACTCCTCGACGGCTTCGGCGTAGTGGCGGAGGAACTGAAGTGTGAAGCCGAGATTGTTGTGTGCGTTGAAATCGTCGGGATAAAGTCTTATGAGAAGCTTGTACTGCTCGATGGCTTTCTGGTACTCCTCGCGTATACGGAAATATTCGGCCTCTATATGGTACTTCTCGCGCTCTGTGACCAGATGGTTGCGCTCCCGGGCCATGGCGCTGTACTGCAGCGCGTCGGCCGTTCGACCCAGGTTGTGCAGCAACACCGCGATGCTGTAATAAGCGGTGGCGAAGGAGGAGTCCGCGGCGATGGCCTCCATGAACAAGGGGATGGCCTCGTCCCACCTGGCCGTACGGGTGGCTTGACCGCCCAGGGTGAAATATTGCAGGGCGGTCAGGGACGATGTGGAAACCTGGGCCAGGGGCGCATCGCGGCGGCCGATGGAGATCAGCGACTCGCCGAGGTTCTTGCGGATGTCCCGGGAGAGTTTGTCCAGGGCCTCCAGCACCTTCTCTTGTTTCCGCGCCTCGACCCGTTTCGTGTTCACCGCATCGCCTGTGGTGGGATTGATCAACCTGGCACTCAGCAGATAGCTGTCGCCGATCTTGCTGATACTCCCCTCCAGGACGGCCGTGATCCCCTCGCGGATGGCGATCTCCCGGCCCAGCTCCCCGTCGATGACATCCACATTCTGACGCCCCGTCCTGTACAGGGCATCGGTCAGCCGCTTGCCGGAAAACACGTTCACGTACTGCGACTGTTGCAGGTCGATGGACAACGCTTCCCTGATCGGTCCCTGGAAGACCTCTTCACCGGTATCGTTTTCGAAATCTGTGATCAGGATCCAGTCGCGCTCGGCGAAGGGGATGCTGCTGCCCGGCGTCAGGACAAGGAAGCCAGCCACCACCATGGCCGCGAGGATCAAGGTGGACCAGGATGCGACCTTCAGCCAGCGCCGCCGCCGGGGACGAGCCACGGCCGATACCGGCCGCAGCGAGCCCGAGTCGGACTGCCGCTTCAGCCGCCGCAGGTCGGCCTGCATCTCCTCGGCGCGTTGGTAGCGTTCGTCCGGATCCTTGGTCAGCGCTTTCAGAACGAGGTGGTCCAGCTCCAGAGGCACGCCGGTACGCATCGAGGTGGGCGGATCCGGCTCCTCGTGCACAACGCTGTAGAGCAAGGACTGGTCCGAGTCTCCCTTGAACGGGAGCTGGCCCGTGATCATCTCGTTGACGATCACGCCGAGGGACCAGAGGTCCGTTCGCTGGTCCACTTCTCCGCCGCGGGCCTGTTCGGGTGACATGTAGGCGGTCGTGCCGACGATGGCGCCCTGTTGGGTGAGCACGGTCTGATCCGGCAGTTTGGCCAGGCCGAAGTCCATGATCTTGACCTGGCCATCGGTCAGCAACATGACGTTGGCGCTCTTGATGTCCCGGTGGACGATCTGCTTGGCGTGGGCGGCGGCGAGACCTGCGGCGATCTGGCCGGCGATGTCCAGAACCTCGTCCAGGGGCAGGGGACCGGCCGCGATCCTCTCCTGCAGGGTCAGGCCCTCGAGAAAGGCCATGGCGATGAAGGTCTTGCCGTCGGCCTCGTCGATCTCGTGCACGGTGCAGATGTTGGGATGGTCCAACGCGGCCGCTGTTTGTGCCTCGCGCAGGAAGCGCACGTGATCCTTGCCGGAGCCTAGGGACTGAGGTGGCAAAAACTTCAGTGCGACCTTACGCCGAAGCCTGGTGTCCTCGGCCTCGAAGACCACACCCATCCCGCCTTCGCCGACCTTCGAGACGATCCGGTAATGGGATATGGTCTTGCCGATCATGCCGTCCCCCAGGTGTCAGCACTACAGCGTCACTTCGTGGTCGATCAATTCCATATTACGTTAGTGTGTTTCATCTCAACCGTCCACGCGCGACCCGTGTAACCTCCCTCGCGTTAACCTCTTCGGCAGCGAGGCCTCGTTATTGGTCACCGGTCACCCACGCGTTGGGCAGCGCCTCCGGCGGCGTCACCAGCGTGGGGTTACCTCCGTTCCGGGCCAGCGTACTCAGGTAGAACGCTTCGTAATTCACCTCTTCCCCGTCGCCGGTATCGATATCGGCCCAGTCGCTGCCCGGCTTCAAATCGTGCAACAACTTGGCCACGGGCGCGAGCAGGGGCGTGGCCACGCCCGCCACTCCTGCCATCCCCGGTCCGAAGGACGGCCACTCGAACAGCGGCCGCTCCGGGAACTCGACCACATACACCGGCCGCTCAGGATCGAGTCCCGCCATCTCCCTGGCCAGGGCAATGGCGTCGGGCAAACTGCCGAAGCTGTCCACCAGGCCGCGTTCCAGAGCGTCCCCGCCCATCCAGACCCGACCCTCGCCCAGCTCACGCACTCTCGCTTCCTCCAGGCCGCGCCCGGTGGCGACCATCTGGACGAAGTCGCCGTACATCCCGACGATGAGATCCTCAACCTTATCCAGCTCTTCCTCGTTCAGGGGCCTCCTGGGGATGGCGCCGCCCACGAAGGGAAAGCCCATGCCGGCGAATAGGTCGGCGTGGTCGCCACGGTGCACCTCGTCGGCGGTCAGGCCCAGCTTCTCACCCAGACCGTCGTCCCACAACCAGCCGCCGATCACCCCGATGGAGCCGGTGATGGTCAGGGGAGTGGTCAGGATCCTGTTGCCGTCCATGCTGATCCAGTAACCGCCCGAGGCGGCCACATCGCCCTGGCTGATGATGACCGGTTTGCCTGCTGCCTTCAGCTTGCGGATGCCCTCGGCCACCAGATCACTGGGCAACGGATCGCCGCCGGGGGAGTCGACGCGCAGCACCACCGCGGCCACATTGCGATCCTTGGCAAGCTTGTGCAGGTACTTGGAGGTGGCGCGGCCCTTGATGCCCGTGTCCATGTCGCAGGCTCCCACCGCAAAGACCACGGGAATGCGCGCGGGCTGGCCCCACTGATCGTCCCAGGTCTTGCGGCCCAGGCGGCCAGGACGCTTGCCCGTCATGGTGGCGCCGAACTTCTGCTTCAACATGGGCGCCATGTCCTCCCAGCGCGCCACGGCATCGACCAGGCCGGCGGTCACGGCCTCCTGGGGCGAAAGCAGGCTCTGTTCGTCCACCACGCGGTCGATGGCGTCGGCGGTCAGGC
>CBDURX010000206.1:0-5072 GCA_965369485.1 uncultured bacterium
CGCCGCCTGCTAGACTGAACAGGTTGCGTCGGCAAAGAGGACCGGCTCTGCACATCCTGCAACTCCTGCAGATCCCGTATCATCTCTCTGACGCTCTGATAGCGGCGAGTGCAATTCTTGGCCAGGGACTTGGCAACGATTCGACACAGTTCCTCAGGTAAATCCCCATGTTGCCCGGTCAGCAGTTCCGGCTCGGCATGTACGATCTGGTAGAGAACGGAAACCTCGCTGTCGCCTTGAAAGGGCCGCTTTCCCGCCAGCAATTCGTACAACACGATCCCCAGCGAGAAGATATCCGAGCGGGCGTCGACATCCTCGCCCTGAGCCTGTTCGGGGGACATGTAGGCGGACGTGCCCAATCTGTGGCCGGTTTGGGTAACGCGGGTCTGTCCAGACAGCTTGGCCAGACCAAAATCCAAGATTTTAACGAAGCCATCTGATGTTATGAAGATATTGGCGGGCTTGATGTCCCGGTGGACGATCTCCTGCTCGTGGGCTTTGGCCAGACCCTGGGCCACCTGCATGACGATGCCGAGGATCTCGTCCAGCCGCAAGGGATCTCGGTCCATCCTCTGCCCCAGCGTCTCCCCCTCGTAGTAGGTCATGGCTATGAACAGCCGGCCATCTTCGGTTTCGTCGATCTCGTGGATGGTGCAGAGATTGGGATGATCCAGTGCGGAGGCGGATTTGGCTTCGTGAACGAACCGGGCTTTCGCCTGGGGATCGCGAGTCGACTCGGGCGACAGAAATTTAAGAGCAACAGTCCTCTCGAGTTTCGTGTCCTCGGCCTTGTAGACCACACCCATCCCACCCGCGCCGAGCTTCGCGACGATCCGGTAGTGGGATACGGTCTGGCCGATCATGTTGTTCTCACGCAAGTTAACCACCGGTAGTGGTTAGGGAGACAAGATCCCCATGAATATTCAGCACAAGCGAAATCCGGTGTCCGGAGCGAAGAGGTGCAGATGCCGTAGATCAACCTGCAGCTCGATCTCGTCGTCGATAGCCGGGATGTGGTGGGGCGCGAGCTTGGCGATGATCGGATCGGCCGAAGATGCCGGCTCGTCGCCCAGATACCCGTGAACCACCACCTCGTGTCCGAGCGGCTCGACGACCTCCACTCTTATCCGCAGGGTTGCCGTCAGGTCGGAAGGGCCCGAGACTGCATCGCCCAGGTTCTCCGGCCGTATCCCGACGACGACGTCCTGCCCCCTGAAGTCCCTGGTGGCCCCTGAAAACTCAGAGGGAAGGGGCAGGGCGACCCAGGAGGCTTCAAGCCGGTCCCCCGATGCGGACAACCGCGCGGTGAACACGTTCATGGGTGGCGATCCGATGAAGCGCGCCACGAACAGGTTATCAGGCCGCTCGTACAATTCAAGGGGCGAGCCGACCTGCATCAGACGACCCTCGTTCAGTACCGCGATCCGATGGCCCATGGTCATGGCCTCGACCTGATCGTGAGTCACGTAGAGGGTGGTCGTCTTGAGGCGGTGCTGCAGCCCGGTGATCTCGGCGCGCATCTGCACGCGCAGATTGGCGTCCAGGTTCGAAAGTGGCTCGTCGAACAGGAAAACCCTGGGTTGCCGGACGATGGCCCGACCCACCGCCACGCGCTGGCGCTGTCCCCCGGACAGCTGCCGCGGCTTCCGTTCCAGGTACTCCGTCAAGCCCAGGATCGCCGCCGCGTCCTGAACGCGCCGAGCGATTTCCAAGCGATCCATCTTGCGCAGACGCAGGCCGAACTCCAGGTTCTGGCGCACGGACATGTGTGGGTAGAGCGCGTAGCTCTGAAAGACCATGGCGATGTCGCGATCCTTGGGTGGCACGTCGTTGACGGTGCGCCCATCTATCTGGATGGTCCCCGCGGTGATATCCTCCAGACCGGCGATCATCCGCAGCGCCGTGGACTTGCCACAACCCGATGGTCCCACAAGTACCATGAACTCCTGGTCCCGGATTTCCAGGTTGAGGTCCGCAATGGCCAGGACATCGCCGAATCGTTTCGTGATGTGAGCGAATGTTACCTTGGCCACGGCAGATTTCCCTTCACCACATGACCTTCACCGCAACTTGAAGGTGATGGGCATCATAACCCAGACCTCGACCGGGCGGTGCTGCAGCAAGGCGGGCCGGAAGACCGCGGTCTTGGCGCAGTCGACGGCGGCCTCCTTCAGCAGCTCGTGCCCTTCGATGACGATGGCGTCCTTGACCTTACCGTCCTTGCCCACCAGAGCACGCACCAGCACAGTTCCCTCGATGCCGGCCGACATGGCCATGTCGGGATAGACCGGGGGATCGATGCTGATGCGGATGGGTTCCTCCTCCACAGCCACGAACTCGTTGGGAGAGGGCCTGGTATCGATGTCGAGCTCGATCACCAGAGAGTCGCCGCCGCCCATGTCCAGATCGCTCATGGTGATGGGTGTGAGGGCCTCGGCCATCTCGGCCACGGTGGCGATGGTCGGGCTCTGGGCCAGCTCGTCGGCGACCGGCTCCGGAACACCGATGGAAGGCGGCGCTGCGGCTTCGGCCACTGCCTTGGCGATGTTGAGTTGGGGCACGGTCGGCTTGGCGATGGACGGGGGAACGCCCAGGTCGGTGTAGCGGACGATCTTGATTGACCGTGGTGCCGGAGGCTCTGGCTGACGCTGACTCCAGATGTACCAGGCTGCGAAGAGGGCCGCGGCGATGAGCAACGTGACCACGTTGCCCCAGGTGAGCCACTTGCCGAACTCCTTTTTCAGAGGGTGGTTCTCCCCTGTCAACGGGAGCTGGGTGGCGCCCGTCAGGGAGAAAGCCCACCGGATGTGCAGTGGATCGCGCGTGGTCATTTCATGCCGTCCAGCTCTGCTTCGTCATCCGTTGCCATGGGTACCAGGCTGAAGCGTTCCAGGTGAGCGTCCTCGAGTGTATCCATCATATCCACCATGTTCTCGTAACGCGCGCTGCGGTGGATTTTGACCAGGACGATGAGATTGGGGTTGGCCTCGAGGTAGACTCGAAAGGTCGCCGTGAGATCCTCCCAGCTGATGGGGACGAGAACTTCCTTGCCGACCTTATAGGACAATGCATCCGTGTCGTCGATGAAAACGGTCATCACGTTGGACTCGGGAACCTCGACCTTGGCTCCCGGTTCGGGCATGTTGACCTCCATGGCCAGCGGCTGCCGGAACACCGTGGTGACCATGAAGAAGATCAGCAAGAGAAAGGCCACGTCCACCATCGGCGTCATGTCGATGTGAATACTCACTCGCTTCTTGGAGCGATGCAGGGCGAACTCGTCGGTTTTTGTGGGCTTGCCCCGTTCGGCGACTTCCACTTGGGCCATGGACAGGCTCCTCTATCCTCTGCGAAACTTTTCTAACTATTCCGTGTCTTCTGATTCCGGCTCCGGCGTCTGTTGAACCGGTCCTTCCGGAAGCGTCCCTCCCGCATCCGTCCCTGCCGCATCCGTCTGCCGTCTGCGCTTCAGGTCCGTCATCAGGTTGAAGCGCAGGGTCTTGGCGTTGGCGAGGGCGTCCATCATGTCGGCCACCTCGCCGAAGGCCGCGTCCCGGTCCCCCTTCAGGACCACCACCGCATGGGGGTTCCGGCTCCGCCAGGTTACGATGGCGTCCAGCAGGTTTGATTTGGTAACTTCCTGGATATCAGTCCCTGCCTCGCTGGAGATGTAGATCTGTCCGGCCCGGTTCAGGGTCAAGATGATGGTGTTGGTCTCCGGTACCCGGATTTCCGAGGTGGAGGCGGGCAGTTTCACGGCAACGCTCTCCGGCGGCTTGAACTGGGTTGTGGACATGAAGAAGATCAGCAGCAGGAACGCCACGTCCACCATGGGGGTCATGTCGATGCGTACTTTTCGGCGGCGAGCCACGACTTACGACTCCTTCTTGTGTTCCAGCAGCTGCAGGACCTCGTAGACCGTCTCTTCCGTCAGGTTGTTGAAATCGTCCACCCGGGTGGTGAAGTAGTTGTAGAGAACGGTGGCGATGATGGCGGTGGTCAGGCCGAGGGCCGTATTCACCAGCGCTTCGGAGATGCCCAGGGCAAGTTGCGTGGCGTCCGGAGCACCTGCATGGGACATGGCGCGGAAGGCGCGGATCATGCCGATGGTGGTGCCGAGTAGCCCGACCAGGGTTGCGATGGAGGCGATGGTCGAAAGCGCAGTCAGGTTACGTTCCAGATGAGGACTCTCCAGGGCATTCGATTCTGCGAGAGCGCGCCGGGTTTCCGCCAGCAGCTCCTTCTTGTCCTGGACCACCGTCCGCAGTTCTCGATAGCGCTCCAGACCGGCACCGACCACGTTGGCCAGGCTGCCGCCCTGGATTTTGCAGGCAGCGACGGCCTGATCCAGGTCATCCGCGTGAACGGCTTCCTTCAGGCTACGGGCGAACTTGGCCACGTTGCCGCGACCCCCGGCCCGCCACAGCACCAGCAACCGCTCGATGCAGAAGGTGAAGGCCAAAAACAGCAGGGTGAGCCCCACGATGAGCAACGGTCCACCCTGCCGGACATACTCGGGTGAGTGGTCCCAGATGAACCACGACACCACTACCGAGATGATCATGATGGGGATGAGAACATAATTTCTCATTCCTTTTCTCTCCTTCTTCGAGAGTGATGGACCAGGTATCTACTCCAGCGATAAAGGTCTCGATTCGACTCCAATCTTGACGAGCCGGCTCTAGCCTCCTTCACTCGCTGCCTGCTTGGCCTGATTCAGCAGTTCTAAACCTTTCCGCATGGTCACGTTGTCGGGGTCGATGCTCCCAGCCTTCCGGAAAGCTTCCTCGGCCGCGGCCAGGTTCTCCCGGCCCAGATTAGCATTGCCCAGCCCCGCCCAGCCGTCGGCGTTGCCGGGATCGGCAGTCGTGGCGGCCAGGTAGATCTCGACGGCTTCCACGTACTTCGCCTGGCGAATGTAACAGAATCCCAGCCCGCGCAACGCCTTGGAATTCTCGGGCTGGGACTCAAGCACCTTGCGATACTCGATCTCGGCCGTGCCCACCGAGTCGCTGACGGCCAGAGCCTGAGCCAGGAGCCATTCTAATTAAAATATCAAGAGCTAACATATG
>CBDURX010000207.1:0-5071 GCA_965369485.1 uncultured bacterium
AACCAGCGGCTCGCACGTGCATGGCGTCCTCCAGGTCGGTTTGGGTGACAGGACAATTTTGTCTCTGCGCTGCGAATTGGGACAGCTCCAAAAGAGGTTTGAAACGCACCTTGCAAAATTCTACCTTGAGATCATAACAGGTTTCGAGAATTTGTTACATGATTACAGAGTAGACACGGAGACAATACATATGAGATTAAAAAGATCGAATTAGTAACATTTATCCCCTTGACATGAGCAGTGCGGTACGATTAGCTTTTTTCATCCGGAGCGGGCATAGCTCAGGTGGTAGTGCACCAGCTTCCCAAGCTGGTGGTCGCGGGTTCGAGCCCCGTTGCCCGCTCCAGAATCTTCTCATGCGCTTATCAGGTCGCCTCTCCGACGCATCGCCTCTCGTTCCCCTGGCAAGGACTCGTGCCCGTGATCGACCTGATGAAGCCCTTTCCGCCCCCCCACGACCACTGCTACGCCTGGCAGGAAGGCGACGCCATCACGGCCTTGGACGGCCGCGAGATCGAGGACATGCTCGACCTCTACTACTACGTGCCGGAGGGCGAGCACATGGTACTGAGGGTGCGGCGGGCGACGGGGCAGGAACTGGAGGTGGAGTTGCCGCCGACTGCCCTGGACGAGATTACCGCCTGCTTCTCGCCCATGGAGTTCAAGACTTGCGCCTGCAACTGCGTCTTCTGCTTCATAGACCAGAACCCTTCCGGCCTGCGCAAGGCCATTTACGTCAAGGACGAGGACTACCGCTTCAGTTTCCTCTACGGGAACTACATCACCCTGACATCCTTGGGTAAGAAGGGGCTCGCGAGGATCATCCGCCAGAAGATGTCACCGTTGTACGTGTCGGTGCACGCCACGGACATCGACGTGCGCACACGGCTGCTCGGCATCAAGCGACGTATCGATGTGGTGCAGATCCTGCAGTCTCTGGTCCAGAACGGCATCACCGTGCACACCCAGGTCGTGGTCTGTCCCGGCTGGAACGACGGCGCCATACTGGCGAAGACGTACCATGAGCTGGTGGAGCTGGCACCGGGCGTGGCCTCGCTGGCCGTGGTCCCGGTGGGGCTTTCGGCCCATCGCGATGGGCTGACCCAGCTGGAACCGGTCACGTCGAGCGTTGCCCGGACTGTCATTGCACAGGTGTCCGAACTTCAGGACGACGCACGCCAGCGTACGGGGGAGACCTTCATCCACCTCAGCGACGAGTTCTACCTGCTGGCCAGCCACCCATTTCCACCTGTCGCCCAGTACGACGATTTCCCTCAGGTGGACAACGGCATCGGACTGACCGTGCATTTGCGCCAGAGGTGGCTGGATGATCTCGCCGCGGCGGCTGCCAGCGGACGATCGCCACGACGCCCATTGACCTTGTTGACCGGTCTGCTGGCGCAACAGGCGTTCGACCGTGAGCTGGGACCAGCTCTGCGGGAACGCGGAGCGCCGGAGCTGGAGGTGGTCGGCGTTCGCAACGATTTCTACGGCGCCAGTGTCACCGTGGCGGGCCTGCTCAACGGCGCGGACTTGCGCTGCGCACTGCTGAAGCTGCCACCGGCGCCACTCCGCACGGTGGCTCTCTCACCACGAATCTTCAACAGCGAAGGCATGACTCTGGACGACATGGATTGCGCCGCCATTGCCGCCGGCCAGCCCCACGAGGTCGTGGTACCACCCGAGGACGGGTTTGTTGACTTCTGGGTAGGGATGGACTAGGGTCGAGTGGCCGGCCGGCTCGGCATGCTTTCAATGTCTTTAAATATCAACTTGTTAGCCGAATTTCCGCCATAGGAGGATCCGCAGGTGGCCTTACGGACAGTGGCCATTGTCGGACGTCCCAACGTGGGCAAGTCGACCCTTTTCAACCGTATCATCGGCGCTCGCCGTGCGGTTGTTCACGAAACCCCGGGTGTGACCCGGGACCGCATCGTCGAGCT
Organism: uncultured bacterium; assembly: GCA_965369485.1. Classification (GTDB taxonomy): domain Bacteria; phylum Krumholzibacteriota; class Krumholzibacteriia; order LZORAL124-64-63; family LZORAL124-64-63; genus CBDURX01. Next base: position 1,944 of record CBDURX010000207.1, read on the forward strand.
TACCGAGTGGGGCGGCCACGCCTTCCTGCTTATGGACACCGGCGGCATCATACCTTTCGGTGAGAGTGTATCCGATTTCGACCAGCTCGTTACCGAGGTGGCCCGGGATTCCATCGAAGCCGCCGACACTATCGTCTTCCTGGTGGACGGCCAGACAGGTCCCACCAACTGGGATCAGGCCATCGCCGACATCCTGCACAGAAGCGAGAAACCCGTGATCCTGGCCGTCAACAAGGTGGAGAAACAGTCCGCTCTGCTGGCCATTTCCGATTTCTACTGCCTGGGCCTGGGGGAGCCGTTCGGCATCAGCGCGCTGCACGGCCAAGGTGTCGCCGAGGTAATGGACCTCCTCGTGGTCGACATTCCGGAAAAAGAGGTCACCGCCCCCTGCGATTGCCGGGTGGCCATCGTGGGACGGCCCAATGTGGGCAAGTCGAGCCTGCTAAATCGACTCGTGGGCAAGGAAACCGCCCTGGTGAGCGAAATCCCCGGCACGACACGCGACGCCATCCACACGGATCTGCGCTGGCACGGACACACGTTGCGTCTCATCGACACGGCTGGCCTGCGCCGCAAGTCCCGCATCAAGGAGGCGGTGGAGGCCTTCAGCGTCATGCGTAGCATGCGCGCGGTGGCCGAGTGCGACGTGGCAGTGCTGATGATGGACGCCAGTGCCGGCAGTGTGACCCAGGATGCCAAAATTGGCGGTATCATACACGATGCGGGCAAGGGAGTTCTGATCGCCTTCAACAAGTGGGACCTGGTCCAGAAGGATCACACCACCTACCGCGAGGTATGGGACAACTTCCTGCGGGAGGTGCCGTTTCTCTCCTACGCTCCCTGGTTTACCTTCTCTGCCCTGAGCAAGCAGCGCCTGGGGCGAGTACTTCAGATGGTATGGGATGTTCACGAGGCGCGGCAAATGCGCGTCGCGACCGCGGAATTGAACCGCTTCCTCGAGGCGATCATCAAACGCCAGCAACCACGGAGTCACGCCGGCGGGCGGGGTAGGATCTACTACGCCACCCAGGCTGAATCGGCGCCTCCGGCCTTCGTGCTCTCCGTTAATGAACCGCGTTACTTCGCGCGCAACTACTTGCGTTACCTCAACAATCAGATCCGGAAAAAGTATGGCTTTGTGGGCAGCCGGATTTTCATTAAAATGAAGAAACACTGACCTGACCTGCCGAAGGGACCTTATGCTGCTGTTCGTCTGTTTACTCTGCTGCTACCTGATAGGCTCCATCCCCTTCAGCTTCATCGTGGCCCGGAGGGTCAAGGGCATCGATCTGCGCCATCACGGCAGCGGTAACCTGGGCGCCACCAACATCTTCCGCACCTTGGGGCCCGGCTGGGGATTACTGGTGCTATTTCTGGACATGGCCAAGGGCGCCGGGGCCGTCCTGCTCATGTCTTGGCTCGTGTCGCTGTGGCCCCAAGGGGAGCCGACGCCGCTGCATTTCCCGCCGGACGTCTGGCGTATTCTGGCCGGGTTCCTGGCGGCTTTCGGGCACACCTTTTCCCCGTTTGTCGACTTCCACGGCGGCAAGGGGGTCGCCACCACCGCCGGTGCCTTCTTCATCTTGGCGCCCTATGCCACTCTGGCAGCCACGGTGGTGTTCGCCGGTGTATTCGCGGTGACGCGTATCGTTTCACTTGCCAGTCTCTGCGCCGCTGCGGTCCTGCCGCTGGCTGTGGCCTACTTCGAGTGGCATTCTCCGCATTTCTCCAAGACGATCACTGCATTCACCCTGGTGATTTGCATCTGGGTGATTCACCGGCACAGGGCCAACATCAAGCGGCTGATCCAGGGCACCGAGAAGCAGCTGATATCCGGTGGCAACGATGACGACGAGAAGTCCTGAACTCGAGTGGCCGCGATCCGGCCACAGGTCGCTCCGAGCTTTGACGCGCCAGGGAGCCAATCCATGAAAGCAACCATTCTGGGGAGTGGCAGCTGGGGCAGTTCGTTCGGACGTCATCTGGCGGCGTCCTGGACAGAGGTGGTACTCTGGGGCATCGAGTCCACCCAGGTGGAGATCATCAACGCCACTCACACCAATCCGGCCTTCCTGGGCGACATCCGGCTGCCCGACAACCTGCATGCCACCCTGGACATGGACGCAGCCTTGCAGGGAACCGACGCCGTCTTCGTGGTGGTTCCCAGCCAGGCGGTGCGTTCCGTCACGGCCCTGGTAACGTCGGTTGGGTTACCCAACAGTGTCCCCGTCGTCAACCTGGCCAAGGGGCTGGAGCTGGGCAGTCTGAAGCGAATGAGCGAGATCCTGGAGGAGGAACTGGCGCCTCTGGGCGGATCGCAGAGCCATCCGGTGGCCGTCCTGCTCGGTCCCAGCCACGCCGAGGAGGTGGCCCGTAACCTGCCCACGGCCATGGTCCTGTCGGGATTTCCCACCACCGACTGGGGTGTATGGCAGCGCCGCATCACCGGCCCCAATTTCCGGATCTACACCAACGATGACCTGGTGGGTGTAGAGGTCTCGTCCGCCTTCAAGAATGTGATCGCCGTGGCGGTGGGCATGTGCGACGGCTTGGCGCTGGGGGACAACACACGGGGTGCGGTGATGACCCGCGGCATTGCCGAGCTGGCCAGGATCGGGAAGGCCATGGGCGGCCGCACCGAGACCTTCTACGGCCTAGCCGGTATCGGTGACATGATCACGACCTGCACCAGTAAACACTCCCGCAATCGTAACTTCGGTGAAGCCATCGCCATGGGAGAGCAGGATCCCCAGAAGGTCCTGGACGGCACCTTGCAGGTGGTGGAGGGGGTGGCGATGACCCAGGCAGCCTTAAAGTTTGGCAAGAAGTATCAGATCGAACTTCCCATTACCAAAGAGGTTCATGATGTGCTATTCTCTGGTAAATCGCCCAGACAGGCCATACGGGACCTCATGGGCCGCGAGCCGCGATCCGAGCACGATTGATCCCATTTCTATCAGATGGGGATCCATCGTCCACCTGAACCTTGGCTGGGAGTAGCGGGAGATGACCGATCGGCCGAGCAAACTCTACTTCACCATCAGTGACGTGGCTGCGTTGACAGACGTCAAGCCCCATGTATTGCGATACTGGGAGAGCGAGTTCCCGACCCTACGACCACGCAAAAC
>CBDURX010000208.1:0-5066 GCA_965369485.1 uncultured bacterium
CCGGGACATCCCGGTCCTAGTGGACAACACCTTCTGCACGCCATACCTGCAGAACCCCCTGGAGTTGGGCGCCGACATCGTCCTGCACAGCGCGACGAAGTACATCGGCGGGCACGGCGACACAGTGGCCGGGATCCTGGTGGGCAAGCTGGACTGGATCATGAAGGCACGCATGGAGGTGCTGCGCGACATCGGCGGCTGTATTTCACCCTTCAACGCCTGGCTGCTCCTGCGCGGCCTGAAGACCCTGCCGGTACGCATGGACCGCCACCAGGAAAACGCCCTGGAGATAGCGCAATTCCTGAGTTACCACCCCAAGGTCGATGAGGTCATCTACCCCGGCCTGAAGACCCATCCCCAGTATGAGTTGGTCAGGCGACAGCAGCGCGGCTGCGGCGGCATGATCAGCTTCCTCATCGCTGGGGGGAGGCCGGCCGGCAAGGTGGTCATGGACAGCGTGGAGCTATGCACGTTGGCCGTCAGCCTGGGGGACGTGGATACTCTGATCGAACATCCGGCCACCATGACCCACTCCACCTACGAGGAAGCCGACCTGCGCAAGATCGGCATCGACCCGGCCATGATCCGGTTATCGGTGGGATTGGAGAATGTGGACGACATCATCGCCGACCTGCGGCAGGCGCTGGCGAGGGTATGACCCGTTGCCCGGCCGACCCGGAATGTGCTGGGCAGCCTGCTTTCCTGTCCGGTCCAACTGCTCGTGGATTGACCGCTAAGTCGAATTCTGGTATAGTAGTTGTTCGCGATGACGCCCGCTCGGGGATCCCCGGTACGGATGCTATGTCTATGGAGGACAAGCGGTAACCAAGGTTAACAAGCACCAGGAAGACAACAGGAAAGGCGCCTGAAACGGCACCAGTTGGCTCGAGCATCAGGCGTGAGGATCCCGTGGACCTCAATTCTCTCACAACACTGACAACCTCAGCAGTTCGGCGTGCTCTGGTCACGCCGCCCAGCAGACCCCTCGACTGTGGAGATCCTGCATGGTGAAACAGCGTCGACTTCTTCTGGCGATCGCCTTCGGCTGCAACTTGACCGTGTTCGGCTGGGTGGCGGAGGCGGCCATGATAGCCTCTGCCGGCACAGTCATCTACGAGGGCTCGCTGGACGGAGCCCAGCTGCAGTGGGTCCGAGATGCCGACGGCCAGTACACACCACTCTTGCCGGGAAGTCTTCCCCTCGCAGAAACAGACAAACCACTCCTTGCCAGGCAAAGCTTGCTTCTCCTGGTGCCGTGGCACACCTCCCTCACCGGAGTGGAGATAGTGCCGTTGGCGACCCACCGGGAAACCCTGCCCGGCCCTCTGGCCACGGGCGGTCTGCTCACCAGTAACGAAGGCATAGACATCATCGTGGACCGCTTGCCGTTGGGTGCCTCCAGTTTCCCGACCACCTGGGGAGAGTATGGCGGCATCCACATCTTTCGCGGCTTCCGGCTGCTCGCCGTGAACCTGTATCCGTTACGGGCGGTACGGGACGCGGGCGGGCGCTGGTCAGCACTCGAAGTCCTGGACCGCTTCGCGATCCGAACCGTCGCCGGCGACGTTACCGCCACCCCATCGGTTGCCCACCGGCAGCGGCTGGTGCCCGGCGAACGCCAGCGAACCGAGGCCATCCTGACCAGAGTGATCGCGAATCGTGCACTCCTGGCCGGATACGACCGCCCCGACGGTGATATCGTGCCTGAACCTGTCGGCGGTTTCCAGCCCGCCCGGACTCCCAGCCTCAGCGGTAGCAGCGTTTCCTACCTCATCATCACCAACAGTGAGATGGAGCCGGCTTTTCAGGTTCTGGCCGACCACAAGAGTGCCGTGGGTTTGCCGGCGACAGTGGCCACGGTCGAGTGGATCAGGGACAACTTTCGCAACGGCGCCGATCTCCAGGAGACCGTACGGTTGTTCATCCGAGACGCCTACGAGAAGTGGGGCATCGAGTTCGTTCTGCTCGGCGGCGACACCGATGTGATCCCAGCCCGTTACGCGACCAACACCTACTACCCGCCCCAGGGTGCGACCGAGATCCCTTCAGACCTGTATTTCGGTTGCCTGGACGGTAACTGGAACGCCGATGGCGACTACGTCTACGGCGAGCACTACAGCTCACCCACCTATACCGGAGACGATGTCGATATGGCCGACGAGGTCTTCGTCGGGCGGGCACCTGTCAGCTCTCTCGAGGCCGCGACACTCTTCGTCGACAAGGTCATCACCTACAGCGAGACGGCGGCCGGCGCCGCCTGGGCCAACCGGGCACTCTTCGCCGCCGAGGTTCTCTTCTGGTCGGAGAACGACAGCATCATCACGGACGGAGCGGATTTCGCCGAGGAGATCATCAACAGCTTCCTCGCACCATGCACGGACATGGAATACACCCGGATGTACGAGAACTACGTAGACTATCCAGGGTCGACGCCGCTGACACGCGCAGCTTTCATCGACTCCCTGAACAGCGGCCACTACGGACTCGTGGATCAGATCGGGCACGGCTTCTTCTTCAACATGTCCGTCGGCGACGCGAACTTCACTGTCGCCGATGCTGACGCTCTGACCAACGGCGACCACCTATTCGTGCTCTACGCCTTGAACTGCGCTTCAGCTGCCTTCGATCATTCCTGTCTGATGGAGCGCTTCCTGCAGAATCCCTACGGCGGCTCGATCATCTCCATCGGGTCGTCCCGGGCCGCGTTCCCCTTCACGGCGAACGGCTACCAGGATGAGTTTTACGACCACCTCTTTTGCCAAGAGGCGTTCCGGATCGGCGAGCTGATCAGTCTCAGTCGCCTGCCGTTCCTCGCTCTCACGCCATTCAACACCGTCCACCGCTGGACCTTTCTCAACTACACGATGTTGGGTGACCCCGCCCTGCCCGTCTGGACAGCCGTTCCCGCCACGGTTCAGGTAACCGCACCCGGTTCCCTGGACGCCGGGCAAGAACTCGTCGACATAACCGTGCAGAGCGAAGGGGAGCCGGTCGCGGGAGCTCTGGTCTGTCTTACCAAGGATGGCGAGGACTATGTCTTCCAGACGACCTCTCCCCTGGGCCAAACCACTCTGCCTTTCACCGCCACCAGCAGCGGGGACGCCCTGCTCACCATCACAGGGAACAACCTGGAATTAACATCCCTCGCCCTGTCCGTGAACACAGGTAGCAGTTTCATCGCCGTCACTGACATGACCATCATCGACGACGGCAGTGACGGATCCGTGGGCAACGGTAACGGCATCGCCGAGGCCGGGGAGACCCTGGCCATATACGCTCTGTGCCAAGACACCGGGGGGGGCGGCGCGATCGGATGCATCGCCAACCTGATTGTAGGGGTGTCCGGGGTGACCATCATCTACGACGAGGCAGTCGTCGGCGACGTTCCGCCAGGCGGCACCAAGCTGTCCGACGAGCCGTTTCTCATCTCCCTGGACACATCCCTCGCCGACGGCTCCCTGACGACATTCGATCTCGTGGTCATCGACGCTGACGACACAGAATACGAGAGCGAGCGGAGTCTCACCGCGCTGGCACCTGAGATCGAGCCCGTTGAACTCACCTGGTCGGACGCACTCTACGGGAATGGCAACGGCATCCTCGAGAACGGGGAGCGGGCGACTTTCACTGTCACCTTGAAGAACTTCGGCGCCGGCCTGGCGGACCGGGTGACCGGTTTCCTGCGCAGTGTCGATCCCCAGGTAACGCTCTACGATACTCTCGTCGTCTACGACGACATCGGCCTGTTGGAAGAGTCCACCGGCGGTGCTTCCTTCTCACTCAGCGATTCGGACATCAACTCCCCCTTCCGCTGCTGGATCATGTTCGTTGATAACTACGGCCGCCGTGTCCGGCACGATTTCCATCTCCTGCCCCCTCCTACTCCGGAAGGCCTCATGTCCGACACCTCCTACGGTCCGGACACCATCACCCTGCAGTGGTTGCCGATTCAACTGGGTAGCCTGCGTGGATACCACGTCTACCGCAGCGAAGATGAGGGTGGCCCCTTCTCGAGAGTGAACGTGGACGTCATCGACAGAACCTCTTACTACTGGGACGGTGGTTTGCAACCGCTGACCCGTTACTACTACCGGGTAACCGCCGTAGATTCGTCCCTGGTGGAGGGCCCACCGTCGACCGTTATCTCCCGGAGCACTGCGCCGCCCGAACTCGACAACTTCCCCCTCCCCTTCGGTCTCGAGACCAGCAGCCACTGCGCCGTAGGGGACGTCAACGGTGACGGTCGGCTGGAGATCGTGCTGGGAGCGGACGAGGTGTATGTCTGGCCCAACAATGGCGGCGACATCTACGACGGCGACACCAACGCTCAGACTCACGGCCCCATCACCAACCTGGCGGCCCAGTTCCAGCCCGCCGGCATCACTCTGGCCCAGCTCGATCATCTGCCCGGTTTGGAAATCATCGCCAGCGAGCGCGACAGTCAACAGATTCACATCTTCCGCCACGACGGCAGTGAACTGGCCGGCTGGCCTCAGGACCTCCGTCACATAGAGAACACCGGTTGGAATTGGGCATCACCGGCCGTGGGGGACATGGACGGGGATGGGGAACCCGAAATTGTGGTCAACAGCCAGGACGGCCGGACCTGGGTCTGGCACGTCGACGGCAGCGAGCTGGCCGACGGGGACAACGATCCTCTCACCAACGGCGTGTTCATCGTGCGTGAGGGGTGGAATCTGGAGTATGGGCACAGCTCACCGGCCCTGTTCGATCTGGACGGCGACAATGCCAAGGAGATCATCTTCGGGACCAAGTACGGCGAGATTCAGGACAACTACCTGCTGGCCTACCGTCACGACGGCAGTCAAGCCGAGGGCTTCCCCTACAACAGTGGTCCGGGCAGCATCATCTGCAGCCCCACCGTGGCCGACCTGAACGGTGACGGCACCTGGGAGATAATCTTCCAGAGTCAGGGCAACCTGCTGCACGTCGTCCAGCAGGACGGTTCCGATTACCCTGGTTTTCCCATTGCCTTCGCTGCGAACACCAACTTCAACCCGAGCCCCGCCGTGGGCGATTTCGACCAGGACGGACAGCTCGAGATC
>CBDURX010000209.1:0-5060 GCA_965369485.1 uncultured bacterium
TATTTAATACGCTTCTTTTTTTCTCTAGCGTATTATCATAAAAATATAATTTTTCTAGAGGTCAAAAATATAGGGCACATCACATTAGAACCAAAGGTCAATAAATAGTGCTATATCATATATATTGGGTCCCCTCTCACTAAGGATTTTACCATAACCACCGCGACGGATAGGCATCTTAAGGGCATGACGTCCGCAACCTACAACCAAACCGTTAAAACCCAGAACATCGCGACCATAAAATGGCGTTCTCCTCTGCTGGCCAAGCTTGGTCGGGCGGGATTGAGTGCCTGCGGGGTCCCAGTGAGTGGTTTCAACTAGCTGTTTGTAGTATCCCTCTCTACCTGGCTTCACCTGGCACACCATGATAATCCGGGCTAACGATCGCCGGCCTCGGCGGTGCGCTCGCGCAGGTTTGCGAGTTTGTGTCTGACGGCCGGATCGCCGGGGCGGCCCTGCAAGGCCCGTAGATAATGATACTTCGCCTGCACTAGGTTGCCCTGCTGGGCGAAGAGATCGCCGAGACGCTCGTGCACCAGGTAGCTATGCGGATCCACTTGCATCGCTTGTTCGAGGGCGCGGCTGGCCGCTGCCGGATCGCCCGCGCGCCCCTCGAGATCGGCCAGAACGAGCCAGGCGATTAGGTTCCCGGGCTCGTTGGCCAAGACCGCCGCGACCTCTTCCCGGGCCGCGGCGACATCCTCCGTCCGGCCCAGCGCATCGGCTAGCAAGAGGCGCGTCGTGGTGGATTTGGGACCCAGATCCACTGCCTGCTGCAAATAGGCGACACCCTCGCTGCTGCGGCCGGAGGCGTCGAGAACCTGCCCCAGCACCACCAGGATGGTTATTTCCCGGGGTGTGACCTCCAGCATGGCTTGCAGCGCCGCGACCATCCGGGCGAGCTCTGGCGCCGCGGCTTCGGCGGCGAAGCGGCGGATGGCGGGTACCGAGCCGAGGGTCGGGTCGAGCGTGGAACCGAAACGGGCCAGCAGGGCCTCGTTTTCCAGTACCCGATGGGCGTAGATCAGCGCGCTGTCGCTGAAGTAGACGCACACCCAGTCCGGGTCTTCGCGCAGGCGGTCACGCAAACCACCGCGCCTCGCACCCGCCGGCCGGTAATTCACCACGGCCAAGGTGATATCATGTTGCCGGCAGATCTCGTCCCACCCCTGCCCCGTTTTCATCATCGTTCCGTAGGCCGCTAGAAATCCTTCGGGAAAGATGTCGAGCCGACCGTCGACATATGTGTGCCGTCGCGGCCACAGCGCATAGGCCAGGTAGCCACCGTGCCCCAGAACGTTGAAGGCTCGCCCCGGTGGGGCGACCTCGCGCAGGAATCGCACCGCCGCCTCCGGAATGGTCGCGCGGTTGACGCCCAGTCCGGCCTTACGCATCGTGCCGCCCCCCATGGGCACGCCCCAGCGGAACACCGCCGCTCCGCCGCCCAGCGCCAACAGGATGACCACGACCGCCGTCGCCAGGGCCAGTTGCCGGTAACGGGCGATGCGATAAGCGTGCGCGCCGATTAGCGCGGGAACCAGCACCGCCAGCTCCGTTATACCGCGTACCGAATTCAGGGCCACGGCGCCGAAGACGATACCGGGCAGCAGCAGCGCCAGGTCTAGGCGCCGGCGCGGCCCGATCAGCGATCCGACCACCACGACGGCCACCGCAAGCAGAGCTGTCCGGAACAAGGCCCCCTGATAGGCCGGGTGAAAAACGTTGCGCAGCTCGACGATGGCATCGCGCACCTCGGCCCGGGCCAGGAGTCGAAAGGGATACAGGAAAGCCTCTACGTGGTGAGGATTCAGCAGGCTGGCCAGGAGCAGGGCAGCCAGTGTAATCAGCCTGAAGCGCCACCGCGGCGGCGCTTCAGGGAGCGCGCAGCCGATGCGCCGGCCGACAGCCTCCCCCAGCCAGTAGAGACCGATCAAGGCTACCCCCAGCACGAAGCCGGAGTGCAGGTTAGCCCAGAGCAGATACAGTGGAATCAAGGCGAGCAACCAGCGGCGCTGACCACTCACCGCCTCCCGCCGCAGGGCCAGCAGAGTCACGGCAAGCAAGAAAGCTGTGATCAGATGCGGACGCGCGAAGGCCCGCTGCGCCAGCAGCGGCGCGGCCAGCAAGACACCCAGAGCGACGGCGGCGAGCCGGGCCCGGGCATGAGGCCCGACCAGCGCCGCGGCGGCCGCCACACCCAGGATCGCAACGCTCAGCAGCACCTTGAAGATGACCAGTAGGTCGGTGCCACCGAGTCGGTGCAGGCCGTAAAAGATGACATCGGCCAGCCATTCATGGCTGATCCAGGTCCGGCCGGCAGCGGTGTAGGTGAAGGGATCCTGGGTGGGGACCGCCCGCTGGTCGAGAATGATCTCTCCGGTCTTGAGGTGCCACCAAATATCGAGGCTGGAGATAGGAAACAGGGCCAACAGGCCGGCCAGTAACAAGGCCAGAATCAAGGCGATGGCGGCCAGACGGTCAATGAGGGTCGACGGCGACGATAATTGTTGCAGGGGTGGTTGGTGTATCGGCGGTTGTTGTGTCGGTAATGTATGCATGGACGGAGTCTAGCAAAGGCTCGCATCATTGGCCAGGCAAGCAGTTGATCTCCCGCAGTAGTGTATTCATGAATAATCCGCCTGTAGAGCTGTTCTACGAGACATGCATCCGCAAGACAGTCAACGAGTGTGATATTACCGTGGCCAGTGCGCCCTTCCTGTACTTCTGCAAGCTGCGGGCGGGACGTGGGACGATGAGACCGGTAACTTGCTCGGCACGCCCATCGATGTGGCCTACTCCCTCTTGGACAGGGGCCTCTACGTGTACACGCAGGCGAGCACCGCATCAGCTGGCATCCCAGGGAGCTGCCCGGCGGGAGCTACCTCGCCCGCCTCGAGGGTGACTTTGGCATAACAACGAGGCGGTTGGTGTTGTTGAAGTAACTCCACGGTGACTGGCCCGGGTTGTTCACTCCCGCGGCAGCGTGCGCAGAACCATCTCCGTGAACGCAGCCGGCGGGAAGAAAATCTTACCCCACTTCCGATCGAGGTCGGCGGTTGCGTTCGTCTCCAGGATGGCCTCCAGGTCCTTCCCGGTTGCAGCCTCCTTGGCGACCGCCTCCCGAAAATCCCGGAGCATGGCCCGATAAGTCTGCAAGTCCTTTCTGCTGGCCAGTGGGCCGTGACCGGGGATGATCCTGGTCTCCTCGTCACACATGCGCAAGATGGCTTCCACCGCTACGATCAGGCCGTCGATCGTTCCGCCGTGGTTGATGTCGATGAACGGGTAGCCGCAGTTGAAGAAAATGTCGCCTGCGTGAATGACGTTGGCCTGGTGGAAGTGAACCACACCGTCGCCGTCGGTGTGGGCATGTGGGAGGTGGATGACACTGATCTCCTCGACTCCCAGATCAAAGGAGTGCGTATCGGTGAAGGTGACAGCAGGCAGAGCCTCCGGCGGCGAGGCCTGCACTTCATGGTCGATGACGGCAATGAACTGGTCGGTGGCCATGTGTTTGCGCACGTTCGTGTGGGCCACGATACTGCTGCCTCCCCGGCCGAACTTCTCGTTGCCGCCAACGTGGTCGAAGTGCCAGTGCGTGTTGACAACGAAGCGGACGGGGAGATCGCTGAGGGCGGCAACGGCAGCCGCAACCTTCTCGCTCATCTCCAGGTAATCGCTGTCCACGAGGAGGACTCCGTCCTCCCCTGTGCACACGGCCATGTTTCCGCCGGCTCCGGTCATCAGGAAGAGATGATCGGCCAGTGGGGTCGTCTCGACCTGGTAGCTGTCGAAGTCCTGGGCCCAGGCGGTCAAGGCCAGCACACCGCATGCCATCACGATCGAGGGTAGCCAACGCAGTCGCCGAGTTCGCCTCCGACCATTGCGGGCGAGATCTGTGATATGCTTCTCACGAGTTTCTATCATTTCTGCACCACCTCCTCAGTATGTGCGGGCCGATTCATTTGCTCAGTGGCACGGCACTGTGTACTGATGAGCCAATTCAATTGATACGGGGTACGACGAGGATGGATTCACAGAAACTCGTCGTTTGGTCCAGAGATACCCTGCAGCGGCTGGCAGCGGCTGTCGGCACCTCAGTCGCCCGGCCCGTAATCGGGCACCTGACCACGGGCGTGGTAGTACTTGGGGTCATCGATCTCTTGGACGCGCTGCAGGAATTCCTCTGCGCTGATCTCGGTGCGCCAGTAGCCCGACAACTTCGCCACGCCGATCCCACCGTAGAAGAGCAGCACCAGTGCCGCCGCGAAGACGGCTGGTCGCACCACGCGGCGCCAGCGCCCGGGCGGACGCATCTCCAGGGCCGGACCCACCGGACAGTGGTGCACGCATTCGAGACAGCCGGTGCATTCGGGCGAGGTGACCGTTCTCCGTTGATCCACATCCAGGTACGACGGGCACACGGCGGCGCACTGGCCGCATTCGATGCAGTGGTCCGTGTCGCGCCGGACCTTCAAGGGAGAGAACCAGGACAGGATGCCCAGCAAGGCGCCGTAGGGGCAGAGGTAGCGGCACCAGAAGTAGGGAATCAGGAAGGAGAGCACGAACAGGGCGATCATCACCGTCAGCGCAAGGGGCGATATGTCACGGAAGAAGTAGAGCATCTTGATGTCAGCGACCTTGTTGTAAGGCGAGCCCAGGAAGTAAGCGATCTGCGCGGATGACATCTGCACGAAAACGGCGAAGACGAAGAATACCAGCAGCAAGTACTTCAGGGACATCAGCGGATAGTCCAGCCAGCGTGGCAGTTTGATGCGGCGACGGAAGAGCCGGTGCGCCAGACAGGCCAGTGCCTCGCTCAGCGTACCGACGGGACAGATCCAGGCACAGAAGGCCTTCTTCAAAAATATACCTGACAGCATCGCCAGGGAGAAGATGACCACCCCCGCCGGGTGGATGCGCGGAAAATCGCCGGTCGTGAAGAGGTGTCGCAAGCTGATCAGGGCGCTGAGGGGCAGGAAGCCCTCCACGCCGGGAGGCCGGGTACCGGCAATCTGACCCTGCTCCAAGGGTGCTACCCAGTCCGTGAACTGCCAGCC
>CBDURX010000210.1:0-5033 GCA_965369485.1 uncultured bacterium
TGGCTCGTCCCATCTCGGTCTTGACCTCGGCCAGTTGCTCTGCGGTGAGCAGGGCCGGTCCATCGGCACGGTGGTCCAGCATCCCCTGCACGAGCACGGCCGTGTCGATCTCGATCCCGATCTGTTTTTCGTAGTTGGCCAGATCTGCACCGATGGTGTAGCTGATCTTTTCCGTTTGATTGTGCAACTCGGTCACGGTAGCAGTCTCGCTACTGGAGTTGCAGGAGCTGAAGGCTGGTAGCAGAGCCAAGATCAAGATCGGCGGGATAAAAGACAAACGACGCATGATTCCATCCTCTCCTTGGAAATGTCCCGCGCCCCAGGTGATTCACTCACCGGGGCACAGTGGTTACCGCAATAATCACTCGTTCTCTGCCTCGGTTTCGCCGAGCAGATAGCGCCGGAACCAGGCCAGATCCCATTCCATCTTGGCCAGCCGGTTCTCGTGCGTGCTGAGGCCGTGTCCTTCGCCGGGGTAAATGACCAGCTCGGTAGGCACGTCCAGGTAGTGGCGCAAGGCCCTGTACAGTGCCTTGCTGTGGGCCGGAGGTACTCGTGGGTCGTTGCCGCCCACGTGGATCAAGGTCGGAGTCTGCACCTTGTCCAGGTCGTATAGGGGGGAGCCGGCTCGGTAGCGGTCGGCTGTCTCCCAGGGCAAGCCTTCCATGAAATTGATCACGTGTCCAGGTGTGTCCTCGGTCCCCCACTGGATTACCATGTCCAGGACGCCGGCGCCGCTGCTGGCCGCCTTGAAGCGTTGGGGGGCGGCGGTGATCAGACAGTTCGTCAGGTAGCCGCCGTTGCTCCAGCCCATCACGCCGATCCGCTCCGGATCGGCGACCCCGAGCGTGACCATGGCGTCTATGCCGGCGAGGATGTCGGCGACCTCGATCTCGTTCTCACGCCCGATGAGCTTGGCCAGAAATTCGTCGCCGTAACCGGTGGAACCGTGGTAGTTGGGGCTGAGCAGGGCATACCCGTTGGCCGCCATGAGAGCCCGTCCGTAGATCCACAACCGCAGGCGGTACTTGGAGGACGAGGTCGGTCCCCCGTGCAGCTCTACGATCAAGGGCAGTGGGCCGTTGGCAGGACCGTAACCCGGCGGTAACTCGAGGATGCCGTAGACGTCGTCTCCGTCGGCTCCCGTCCAGCGGATGTGCTCGATCTGCGGTAGCTTCCAGCGATCAACCTGGGGATTGAGGTCGGTGATGCGTTCGTATTCGTTCGCCTTGCTTATCAGGCAGATGTCGTTCAGGTGGGTCGTCGTTTCCAGAGAGGCGACCAGTTTCTGACCCGCAGCGTCGAAGCTGTACTCCCCGACGACGACGTCACCCGCGATCAGCTCCCTGGTCCGGCCCTGGCTGCCATCCCGGACCTTGTCGACCTCGTAGACGTGGATGCGGCCCATCTCCTCGCCGCGGTAGCAAAGTTTGCGCGTCTTGCCCCGCCACTGCAGACCACCGTCGAAGGTGACCAGACCGGCCCGGTCGAGGGTCCGCAGGTCCCAGTCTCCGCCGCCGGACTCGGCCACGTAGATCCACGACGCGTATCCGTCGAAGCCGACCGAGAACGCCAGCGCCTGGCCATCGCGCGCCCAGGCGAGCTCTTCCAGCCAGCCGAAGGGAGTGGGATGGCCGTCGCGCCAGTTCTCCGGTGTGATCAGTGTCGGCTCACTGCTGGCGAGGTCCCAAACATCCACGCGGGACCAGCCCTCCTTGAAGATCAATTCCTCGCCCACAGTGGTGATGGTGGCGAGCCGTGTGCCGTCGGGTGAGAGGGCCATCTCGTGGATCACGTGCTCGGGTGCCAGCACTTCCTCGTCACGCCAGCTGGTCAAGTCGAGACGGTGGACAGCGTCCAGGTGGCCGACACCGTGGCCGTACTGGAGGTCCGTGTACTTCTTGCGCAGGTCGCGCCACTCCTCCGTGTAATTCTCCTCGCCGGCGGTGTAGTACAGGGTGTGGCCGTCGTGGGCGAGGTCGAACTGTTTCATGCCGTCGGCTGTGCGAGTGACCGGGAAGGGCTCGCCGCCGGTGGGAGAGACCCGCCAGACCTGGCGGCTACCGTCGTAGGGTGGCTTCTCTTCCCCGGCGCGCTTGTTGCGGCCAGTGAAGTAGATCCAGTGTCCGTCACGGTTCCAGATAGGATGGCTGGCGCCGAAGCCGCCGAAGGTCAGACGCAGTTTTTGGCGGCTGCCGAGGTCGACGACCCAGAGGTCGTTCTGGCGGCCATCCTTGCCCTCGCCCCAGCGGCTCTCCACGTAGGCGGCGTACTGGCCGCCGGGTGAGACGACACAGGCGTAGACGGTGCCGATGTCGAAGTAATCCTCCGGCACGATGTCGTGGTCTCTCTCGACTGTCGAGGCCAGGCTGGCGGCAGTGGTGCCAAGTAGTAAAATACACAGAAAGAGAGCAAAATTTGACCAGCTCCAGTGCACGCCCTATCCTCCCTCTGAAGTGTGACACGGCAACGGGGGACCGCATCCGCCGCGGGTCCCCGGGGAAGATAGCCCCTGCCCGCGCGCCTGTCAGTCGATAGTTTCCGGTCTTTTCGTGTGGCGCGAGAGCCGGGCAGCCTGGGAGGAAACGATGGGGAAGAAGCGCCTGGTGGCCGGTGGCTGTCTTACCGGCTTGCTTCTCATGACCGTGGTGTATGGGGGAGGGTGCGGGGACGACACCACAGAGCCCGGCGATCCACTCTTCAGCCTGCAGTTGACGGTCGTCGACCCGGCGCAGGATCCGGTGCCGGATCTACAGGTCAGCATCTGGAGCCGGATAACTCTGCCGTTCGACGACCGGCCGCTGGGAGATCCCAAGCCAGCCTCGATCTTCACCTTTCAGATCCCCGTCAGTTGCCGGGTGGCGTACAGTCTGTACGACGTGACCGGCCGGCTCGCCTGCACGCTTGTGGACGAGGTCTTGCCTGCCGGCACGCACCGTGTCAGGTGGGATGGCTGGTTCTGCGAGGCGGGGGAGTCACCGCGGTTGCAGCCGGGCCCTTACCGGGCGGTCATGCAGGCGCGCGACACCGACAGTGATGACCTGCTGTTCGAGGGCGAGATCGTTGGCGTCATGTTTCTGATCGACCCCGCGCGTATGCGGCTGGGGGCCACGGACGCCGCCGGGACCTTCCGGACCGACGACGAGGCACGCTTCCCCCACCTGTACATGAACGACACCTGGGAGCCTTTCCTGCAGGTCGACGAAAACGGCGACCTCATGGGTACCTTCCGCTACACCGGAGAAGTGCGCATTGCCCTGGTGGACACATTGGCGCACCTGATGCAGAGTTACGACCTGGAGGTCGGGGCAGGGCCGAATCGCTTCACCCTGACCTGGGATCCCCGCAAGGCTGAGACTGGGATCAAGAGCGCAAACGACCCGCCCTCGTCCGGTGGGCCGGTGGTTTTTTCACGGAGGGATGAGGACAAACCGCCAGCCCTAGAGTTCGAGATGCGGCAGAATTATCCCAACCCGTTCAACTGACGCCGACCAGAGGTGAGCAGTGCGCGGCGAGGAGGGGATGTACTTTGGCAGAGCGAATCTACCTGGACCACAACGCCAGTACTCCCCTGGGCGAGGAAGTGCGGGAGGCCATGCTTCCTTTCCTGGAGGCCGCCTTCGGCAACCCCAGCAGCAGCCACTGGGCCGGCCGTCCGGCTCGGGAGGCCGTGGAAGAAGCACGGGAGCAGGTGGCGGAATTGCTGGGGGCCAGCCCGGCCGAGATCGTCTTCACCAGCGGCGGCAGCGAGTCCAACAATGCGGCCATCAAGGGCAGCTGGTACGCCCGTCCTGACGGCCGTGATCGCATCGTCACCAGCGCGGTGGAACACCCCGCCACCATGGAGCCGTGCCGGTTCCTGGGACGTGAAGGGGCGCGGCTCGATGTCCTGCCCGTCGACGGCACTGGACGTGTGGAGCCGGCCTCCCTTGAACCGTTGCTCCGAGCGGATCTTCTGCTCTTGACGGTGATGCACGCCAATAATGAGGTCGGCAGTCTGCAGCCGGTGTGTCGGCTCGCCGAGATGGCCCACAGTGTTGGCGCCCTCGTGCACACGGACGCCGCCCAGAGTGTCGGCAAGATTCCCGTGCGCGTGGACGAACTGGGCGTGGACATGCTGTCGCTGGCAGGTCACAAGCTGTACGCTCCCAAGGGCATCGGCGCCCTGTACGTGCGCGCCGGGACAGTACTGGAGCCGTTCATCCACGGCGCCGGGCACGAAGATGGACGCCGCTCCGGCACAGAAAGCGCCCTGCTGATCGTCGGTTTGGGGGCGGCCTGTGCGGCGGCCGGTCGCGATCTGACGGCGTACGAACGGGTGCGCGAGCTGCGGGACCGGCTGTGGCTGAAGTTGGCGTCCGTTCTGGGCGACGGCATCGTCATGCAAGGGCATCCCACGGAGCGGTTGCCCAACACACTGAACGTGGCCTTCCGCGGCTGTCGGGGCGACCGGATCCTCTCCCGCTGTCCCGGCCTGGCCGCCTCCACCGGTGCGGCCTGCCACGGCGGCGGTGTGAACCTATCCGACACTCTCACCGCCATGGCTGTGGTACCCGAGGTGGGCGCGGGCACGGTGCGGCTCTCCCTGGGCAAGCACACGACCGCTGCGGAGGTGGACCGGGCCGCCGCGCTGCTCGTCGCCGCCTGCCGGGATGTGGCCGGTTCGTGAACTTCAGTTCCCCTGTACAGTGTGATATAATGTTATAGAAAAGTGCACTGCGTCATATCGATCATACCTGGTCCTGCGTCGCACGGACACCGAGTGAGGAGCCAAGATGTCGAGATATCTCTTCGTTCTGTTCCTGACCGCCGTTCTCGGTGGTTTGGCCTTGTTACACACAACCTTGGCAATTCCCTTTGCCATGGCTGGAGATGTCGATCCTGAGTTCCAATCCTTTGCTGCCAATTCCCTGGATCGATGGTGGGGACACGATTTCGTCTTCTGCTTCATCACAGACGACGGAACGAGTTGTAACGAAGGCTGGGTGGAACAGGCCCGCGCCATGGATTTCCGCTTCACGCTGGGCATCAAT
>CBDURX010000211.1:0-5022 GCA_965369485.1 uncultured bacterium
ATTGCCCATCGTGCCGGCCGCCCTGGGACCCTTCGCGGCCGCCCTCGGCGCAGCGGCCCTGGCACGTGAACGGAAGGACCTCCCGTGACTCGCCGCCCCCGGCAGCGGGCTGCGCGCTCCCTGCTGGGCGTGCTCTACACGGTCGCGCTGTTTCTGCCCGCCTTGCTCGTGGCCCAACCCGGCGAACGCGAGGCGGAACAATCCCACAGTACTGACGAGCGGCGTCAAACCTCTGTGGTACAGGCCGACCGGCTCATCGATCGTGTGATCGACGGTGAGCCTGTGACCGACCTGCTGGGCAACGTCTATATCGACCGCGATACCGTCACCGCTCGTAGCGATACCGCCCGTTACTGGCGTCGCCTGGAAGTCTACGAGATGTGGAGCCGGGTGCGGATACGCCAGCTCGAGACCGTGCTCTCCTGCGAGCGGGCCGTCTACCGCCAACTCGAAGCTGCCGCCGACTTCGACGGTTCGGTACGGGTCGAGGAAGATGAGGTCATCGGGACGGCCGCACGTGGTGAGTCACGTGACGGCGGCAGGCTCTTGCGCTTGATAGGCACCGCTCGCCTGGTCTCTCCCGAATACACCGTCTGGGCCGACAGTATCACGCGCGACCGGGTGACCGGACAGAGCGAGGCGAGCGGTCACGTGAAGATCGTCGATCCCGCAGCGCAGACCCTGGTGACCGGCGATCACGCCGTGTTCTCGGCCGACGGCGGGTCAGCTCGCGTGGATCGCAACCCCTCCCTGATCAGCCGCGAGCAAGGAGAGTTGCCCTTCGAGAGCTGGGCCGAGGTCATGCATTTCTATCAGGCGGAGGAACGCATAGTCATGGTGGACAGCGTACAGATCCGCCAGGGCCTGACCGAAGCGGCGGCCGACACGGCCGTGTTCCTCGGGCGAGAGACGCTGATCCTGCGGGGCCATCCCCGGGTCTGGGTGGGTGAACAGAATACCATGACCGGCCACGAGATCGAATTCCGTTACCGCAACCATCAGCTCAGCCGGATCATCCTGCGCGGAACGGCGCGCATGGAGGATTCGGCTCCGGAAAGCCTCGCGGCCATTTTCAGTGGCCTGCCCTCCATGGATATTCTCGAGGGCGATACCATCACCGTTGAGATCGATAAGAACCAAGTGGAGCGCAGTGTGGTCATCGGTAACGCGCACAGTCTCTACGTGCCCACGGACTTGGCGGACGAGGTAGCCTTCAACGACGTCTACGGGGACACGATCATCCTGCATTTCCGCAACCAGAAGGTCGACCGGGTGGACGTAGCTGGTAACATGACCGGCAGTTACAGTTACGCTCGCCTGGAGGATATGACAGAGGAGAGGCCACTCTTCGGTGCGGCACTGCAGGACTCCCTGGCCGCTCCCACTGTGGCCTTGCCAGACAGTGCAGTGGCGGTGGTGGACAGTGCGGTTGCGGCGACTATCACTGCCGAGGCGGACACGCTGGAGACTGCGGCGGCGCGCGGTGACTCCCTGACCGTCTCGGCTCGATCGAAGCGTTTCGATTTCCTCGGCAGAGCCGAGAAGGTCGTATACAGCGGCCACTCGGTAGATTTCTTCTTGGCGGAACGCACCATCGACATCGAGCGAGACGCCAGCCTCACCTATGACACCATGACCCTGACGGCGCAGAAGGTCCGCTTCGACACGGTGCAGCGAGAGCTGTACGCGGAGGGGGAGCCGTTACTGGTGGATGCCGAACAGAAACTGGTCGGCGAGGAGATGGGTTACAACTTCGAACACAAGAGTGGCGCGGTGCGCGATGGAGTCACCGCCTTCGAAGGAAAGTACTACGCGGGCCGGGAGATCAGGCGTTTCGAGGACGGTAGCATGAAGATCCATTCCGGCTACATGACCTCCTGCGATCTAGCGGTGCCGCATTACCACTTCTGGTCCGACAAGATGAAGCTGAACCTCGACGACAAGATGGTTGCCAAGCCGGTGGTGATGTACATCGGCAAGGTCCCGGTCTTCGGGCTGCCATTCTATTTCAAATCCATGAAGTCGGGACGCCGTTCCGGGATTCTCTTCCCGAACTTCAACTTCGGCTGGTCCCAGCGCACTGGCCGCTACATCCGCGACTTCGGTTACTACTGGGCGACCAACGACTACCTGGACTTCATGTTCCAGGCTGATTTCAACGAACGGAGGGACACGAATCTCAGGGTCGTCAACCGCTACGTGAAGCGGTACTCCTTCCGGGGCGGATTCCAGTATACCTGGCGCACCACTCTGGGGGACCAGACGACCCAGACGCGGGAGTGGCAGTTCCGCTGGAACCACGACCAGGAGCATCTGTTCGACGTCTACACCCTGCGCGCCAACGTCCACACGTCCAGCACGACCCTCAGCAGCAACGATCTGAGCCGGGACATCGGCCGGGACGTGATCTCGGGCCAGCTACGATCCAGTTTGACCCTCAGCCGTCGCTGGTCGTTCATGAACGCCAACTTGAGCCTGTCACGGGACCAACGGGTCAACGCCGAGGACGACGACCCCGCGACGGACAACGTCCTCTACACCCAGATCATGCCCCAGTTGGCCCTCGGTTTCCAGCGTGTGCCTTTGAGGGGCCAACTGCGGACCGGACAGAAGGGATCCTTCCTCGGCGATCTCCAGCGCAACACCTACTTCAACCAGTCTTACAACATGAAGGTCTCCCAGCAGAAGCGGGAGCTGACCAAGGGGACGACCTACAACGGCAGCGGTAGCTGGTCCCTGGACATCCGCCCGCCGCGGTTGAGCATCTTCAACCTCAGCGCCGGCGCGCGAGCCAGTCAGAACTGGACCCTCACCAAAGAATCGGGACAGCTCTACGTCCGAACCGATTCAAGTTACGTCGACCCGGACTCGACCCTCGTGCTCGAGGATGTCTTCGAACCGTTCAGTGGTCAGACCGAGGATACGCGGCCCAGCCTCTCCTTCAACACGAGCCTCGGCACGACCCTGTACGGTGTCTTCCCGTTGCCGTTGGGTAGGCTGCGGGCGCTGCGTCACACCTTCAGGTTCTCGGCCAACTACGCCTGGCGTCCCTCCCTGGGCTCGAAGCAGGTGCAGAACGAGTCGGTTGGTTTCTCCATCGGTAACCGCTTCGACTTGAAGTACCTCAGCGGCAGCCCCAGCGACTCCACGGCGGAGACCAAGAAACTGGACGGTGTCCTCGACTGGAGCCTGGGCTTTTCCTACGACCCGGCCCGAACTCTGATGTGGTCTCCCATCAGCAGTAATATCACTATCAGACCCGGCCAGGGACGGAATCTGAACATGAAGGTGGGAAACACTGTCGATCCTTACCGGTGGAAGGTCGTCGACACCCGGGTCACTTACGGATTCAACGTCGCGGGCCGTTTCGACACGGGCGGCGAGGTGAAAGACGCCGAGCTGGAGCTCAACGATGCCATCGACCGTCTGGGAATCGTGCCCGATTCCACCGCGACCGTGGAGGGTGTAGTACCCGAGGGGGAGGAGTTCGAGGACTTCGTTGGTGGTGGACAAGAGCTATTCGCCGGCTTCGAGCGGGACTCCAGAGACCAGCTTGGCGGCCCAGACCGCAGCGAGGGTGGTCGTTTCATCCCGTGGACCCTGAACGGGTCCTTCTCCCTCAGCCGCAATCACGATACGGATGTGTCCACGGTACGATCCAACCTCTCACTGACCGCCCAGCTGACCCGCAACTGGGACTTCCGTTATCGCGCCTCATTCGATCTGGTCCAGGGCAGGACAACACGCCAGGAGTGGTCCTTGCACCGGAACTTGCACTGCTGGCGCCTGGAGTTCAGCCGCATCGTCAGCGACGTCGATCCCCAATACGGGTTCCGCATTTACCTGGTGGATATTCCATCGATCAAGCTGAACCAAGGCAACGAGCAGCTCCTGGGTTCGGTGGGTGGCGGCATGGGCGGTCTCTATTGACCGTGGAATCCCGCACCAGAACAGGGAAAAGCGGCTTTTTTAAGTTGACACGGGAGAGGGATTGTGCCAAAAAATCGTGCGGAAAGGAGGTGTGACCATGAACAAAACGGAATTGACTACTCAACTCGCCAAGAAGTCGGGGTTGTCCTTGAAGGACGCCAAAATCGTCATCAACTCTCTCTTCTCCACGGCGCCGCGGGAAGGCATCATCGCCAGCGAGGTGGCCAAGGGCAAGAAAGTCCAGATCACTGGCTTCGGGACCTTCCAAGCCCGTAAGCGCAAGACGCGCCAGGGCCGCAACCCTCAAACTGGAGCCACAATCACCATTCCGGGGGGGAATTATCCAGCATTCGTCGCCGGCAAGAGTCTGAAGGAGCGCGTCCGCAAGTAAAACATTGATTTACGCCTGAGGGGCAGTGAGAGCTGCCCCTTCGTTTGCGACCATTGAATTCCTGGACGGTCTTGCCGGCGCGATGACCTGACTATTCTGGGCTAGATCGGCTTGCCCGGTTTCACTAAGCCCCTTATAATTTTATCTCTAGAGGAACTTCCTGACATCGGCGTGGTTTGCCTTGATGTCGGCGATCGGCCGTTGGGATCTGTCATCAACTGTGTGGACGCATCATCTCTCACGGAAGGTTCGAAATGACGCTTTACCTGCGTGACCGGGCTCGGGGTAGGTTGCTCCTCCTCGCTACCCTGGCCCTTGCGGTCGTGGTGCTCGCGACCCTCGATATCGGCGGCGGGCCGGAAGTCGCCCGCAGCGCCGATGCCGGCTGGAGCCAGGTGACCCTTCTCTACCACAGCGATTGCAGGGGAAAGATCGAGCCCTGCGGGTGAAAGAGCTCACGCCGTGGCGGGTTGGCCCGGAGGGCCACCTATCTGGACGAAGTGTTCAATGAAGGCAATGC
Organism: uncultured bacterium; assembly: GCA_965369485.1. Lineage (GTDB taxonomy): Bacteria > Krumholzibacteriota > Krumholzibacteriia > LZORAL124-64-63 > LZORAL124-64-63 > CBDURX01. The sequence continues at coordinate 4,842 of CBDURX010000211.1, forward strand.
GGTGCTGGTGGTGGACGCCGGTGATCTGTTCGGCAGACGCAAGAAGCTCGAGCAGGAGCAGACACTCTTCCTCTGCGAGATGACGTCATCCTTCGGGTGGGACGCCATCGGTCTAGGTGAATTCGACCTCAATTTCGGACTCGATTTCCTGCGGCAGATGGTCGACACCTACAGCCTTCCT
>CBDURX010000212.1:0-5000 GCA_965369485.1 uncultured bacterium
GCCCGTTTCACCCTGGACGCCATGCCCGGCAAGCAGATGGCCATCGATGCCGACCTGAACGCCGGTCTCATCAACGAGGCGGATGCGAGGCAGAGGCGAGAGAAGATCTCGTCGGAGGCTGAGTTCTTCGGGGCCATGGACGGTGCCAGCAAGTTCGTTCGCGGGGACGCCATCGCCAGTATCATCATCACCATCATCAACATCGCCGGTGGCTTCGTAATAGGCATGCTGCAGATGGATATGTCAGCCAGTGAAGCCTTGGGGCGATTTACGATCCTGCCCGTCTGTGACGGTCTGGTGAGCCAGATCCCGGCGCTGCTGGTCTCCACCAGTGCTGGTTTGGTGGTCACACGCCAGTCCGGGTCCCTGAATCTGGGTCAGTCGCTCACCCTGCAGATATTCCGGCAAGTGCGCGCTGTATACCTGGCGGCGACTGCTCTGGTTCTCTTTGCCTTGGTGCCTGGTCTGCCCACTGTACCGTTTTTAATCCTCGCGGCAGTGACGGCCACGGCGGGGTTACTGATCGGGCGCCGGGTCAAGGAGCTGGACATGCGCACCGCCGCGGAATTCCAGGCCGAGGAACTGGAGAGCGAGCCGGTAGCGGAAGGTATTCGCGGCGACGAGCTGTTCGTCCTGGACCGTCTCGAGCTGGAGATCGGCTACGGGCTCATACCGCTGGTGGACGAATCACGCCAGGGGGACCTACTGCAACGCATAAGCAACGTACGGCGGCAGGTGGGTGCGGAGCTGGGTCAATACATCCACCCGATCCGGGTGCGGGACAACCTGCAGCTCGGGGCCAACGAGTACATCGTCAAGTTGAAGGGTATCGAGATAATTCGGGCGGAGCTGTTGCCCGACCGGCTGTTGGCCATGAACACGCAACCCGAAGCGGGCGAGCTGGAAGGTATCCGGACCATCGAGCCTGCATTCCACTTGCCGGCGGTCTGGGTGGAGAAGGAACACAAGTCAGCGGCCGAGCGGGACGGCTATACGGTAGTGGAACCGGCCGCAGTGCTTGCCACTCACCTCTCGGAAATCATCCGCAGCCACGCTGACGAGCTGCTCTCGCGACAGGACATCAAGGACATGTGCGAATCGGTGCGGGAATTCGCCCCTGCCCTGGTGGAGGACATCATTCCGGACAAGGTATCCATCAACACCCTCCACAACGTCCTCTGCTCGCTCCTGCACGAGAGGATTCCCATCAAGGACATCGTCACGATCCTGGAGACGCTGGCCAACTTCAGCGGCGGGAGTGTGGCCACCGACCTGTTGACCGAGAAAGTGCGCGAGGCGTTGCGGCGTACGATAACCGCGCTTTACACAGAGCCCGATGCCAAGATCCACGTCATCTCGCTGCATCCAGAGACGGAACAAGTGCTCTTACAGGCGAGCCATGACTCGGAACAGGTCGGTGCGGTCGTCCTGGAGCCCAAGTTCACCCAGGAGTTCCTGAGCAGGCTGGACGGCGTACTGCACACCGCTTACAGCAGTGGCCACCCGCCGATACTGCTGGTGCCGACACCCATCCGCTTCTTCATCAAGCGATTGATCGAACCGACATACCCCAATTTGGCCGTCATGGGCTACACGGAGGTCTCCTCCACAGCTCAGATCCAGGCGGCAGGAACGGTGGTGACTCATGGAGTCCGCCCGGAAAAGCAGGCAGTCGCGACCTAGACAGCCGGCGGTTGTGCGCGCCCCGACTCTCAAGGAAGCCTTGCAGAAGGTGAGGAAGCGCTACGGCGCCGAGGCGTGCATCATCGAGAGCAGGACGGTGGCTCTGAAGCAGGACGGCCGGCTGGGGCAGGAAACAGCAGTCGAGGTGCTCGTCGAGCCAACCGGAACACGGCGCCTGTCGGACCGGGAGCCCTCCGTGGAAATTGTTGGCCGTACCTACGAGGCCGATCTGACAGAAGTCATCGCTGGCGAGGTGGACCGGATCGAGCAGCTGGTTCAGTCGCTGGCAGAAAGTAACAGACCCGCTGCTGTCACGAACGAATTCGCAGACTATCCCCTTGCGGCAGCCTTGCTGGCAGCAGGCGCCGACGTGCAGAGTGTACGACGGTTGGCCAGTGCTTTCGTGACCGATCCCCGACTGGAAGCGGCAGACGAAGAGGCTGCTATGGCCCATCTCCGGACCACCCTGCGCAGTGGCGAAGGTGACTGGCGGAGTTTCAGCGGGTGCCACGTGTTCCTGGGTGACAGTGGTGCCGGCAAAAGTGATCTGGTCCTCGCGGCCGCCGCCAAGTTACAGGCGGCGGGCAAGCGTACCCTGGTGCTGAATGTTCTGCCCAAGCACGGTGGGGAAGTGCGACGTCTGCAACTGGAAGCAGCACAGCACAGTTACGACGCCGCTCTCATCCAGAGGCCCGAACAGTTGCTGGGTAGTGCCGCACACCTGGTCAATTACGATGTAGTTCTCATCGACACGCCCGCTCTTTTGGCGGCGCCATTCGCTGCAGCAGGCGAATTGCAAGGTTACCTCTCGCAAAACGAAAGCTTTCACCGGCATTTCGTGGTCCCTCTAGACCTCGATTTCCGTGACGTGGGGGATCTCTGGGACGTAGCCAGGCTCTGGAACTGCGATTGGCTCATTCTCTCCCGTCTGGACCGTTCCCGCCGGAAGGGCAAGATCATCGACCTGTTGGGGCGGTTACCACTGCCTATTTCGCTCTGCACATTCGGCCCGTGGCCAGAAAGTGAACCGCAAATTGCAAGCGCTGATCAGCTAGCGGATCTCATCGTGCCGGCAGAGCAGAGACGGCTAGCCGCGCGGGCGAGGGCCTGATCTGTAACACGAGGCTCACTCTTCCGGGACGAATGTTGGGTGCATGCGTAGGGGTAGCCCGGATAATTCACGCGGCAGCTCCTGCTTGAATAATCCGGGCTAGAGACAGGATGGCGGGATGCAACGGTTGATACACACCATCGCCTCGACGGCGGCCCTGGCGGCAACCTTCGTGGCCATCGGCCGCAACTACAGCTTGTGGGTCACCTTCAAGAGCGTCTTCATCTCGTACCTCGCCTTCTTCTTCGTCGCCTCGTTGCTGGTGCTCATCTACCGGGGCGGTGTATTGGCCGAGAACAAAACGTCTGCACCAGAAGAAAAGGAAGCCGGGGGAAATTCCATCCCCACCGAGAGCACCTGAACCATCTGCGGTCGCACTAGCACACGATGGGCAACCGGTCTGAGGATGGCATAGATCGTGCAAAACGCATTCTGCACGACTTCACCAGAAAGGCGCAAGTATGACCCAAGCGGTACAGATCGCCTATCACGACCTTTGGTGCCGTTGCTCCGCCGATGAAGATCAGGCAGCGCGCCAGGAACTCGTTGAGAATTATGTCAAAGTGGTCAAATACGTGGCGGGGCGCATGGCCGTCGGGCTACCCCACTACGTCGATTTCAATGATCTGATCTCGGCCGGCATGCTGGGCCTGATTCAGGCCATTGACAATTTTGATTACCAGCGCGGCATCAAGTTCGAGACCTATGCCATACCCCGTATACGCGGTTCCATATTGGATGAGCTGCGTAGCCAGGACTGGTTTCCCCGCTCTCTGAGGCGAAAGGCCAAGCAACTCGAGGAAGCCTACGCTTGTCTGGAGGTGCAGTTGGGTCGTCCGGCGACCGACCAGGAGGTTGCACGAGCACTTGAAATCGACGTGAGGGATCTGGATACCATGGTTGGCGAGGTTGCCATAGCCTGTATCATGTCCCTCGATGCCGACACCTCCTCCGACGACAGCGAACAATCCACTTCCTTGGGTGAGTACCTAGCCGATCCACGCTCGGATGACGTGGAAAAAATGCTGGCTGAGCAGGAGATGAAGAATTTGATCGCCCAGCGCCTCTCGGAATTGCCCGAGAAGGAACAGCTGGTGCTCGTACTCTACTATTACGAAGAACTGACCCTGAAGGAAATCGGTGAGATTCTCGATGTCACGGAATCGCGGGTCTGTCAGGTCCACACAAAGGCTATCCTCCGCTTGAAGGGCAAGATCCAACGGCACGAGGGTAAACAGTCCATCGGCAGACTGACCGCGGAAATCAAGGAACGTCAGGTCAACTCCGAGTCCGAGAGAGTGTCGCAGGCTGCCGACGAACCGGTCAAAGCGCCTACGCCCGTGAACGTGATGGCTTGTCTGACCGTTTTGCCCTGGTTGCCCCTGTTGTTGAGCGGTTTACTGAGCGGGCCGCCGCTGTAGTCCACCACGAGGAGGGAGTTCGCATGTCCGGCGACGGCGTTTCTCTCCAGACCACCATCTCCCAGATGGGTAACGTAGCCAAGGCTCAACTGAAGGGACAGCAACAGAACCAACCCACCGCTCCTCTTTCCGAAGAAATCGACAAGAGCAAGGATTTGAAGGTCAACCGTGCCACGCAGGCGGAGAAGACCGAAAAAGGGCGGATCGAAAAGGACGAGCAAAAAAAGAAGCGCCAGACCAAGAAACGGAAGCGGCGACCGAAGAATCGACCAAAGGCCAAGCAGACTGCCGTACCGGATGATGATGCCAAACAAAATGGTGAGGAGCAACACGACATCGGGCTGAACATCGATACCAGGGTTTAAACCCGGAAACGGGTAGCACGGGGAGAAAAACCAGTGGGTGCGGATTGGAAGGGTATCCTGGCGGGGGAACATGGTTTCCTGTTCTGGGTGGCAGTGGCGGCGGTGGCCACTGGCCTGTCCTTACTCATTACGGCCGCTTGCCTGCGGATCCGCCGCCTCGTAAGAGATTCCACACTGCGGCGACACTCGGTGCGGTATCAACCTCGCCGGTCGCAGCAACACATAGAAAATGCAGGCCCTGTGGTCGCCGTGGCGAAACCTGTAACTGTCCCGGCGCAGGTAGCGGAGCCCACTCCTGTCAAGATTACACCCGAGCTCCAGGGCCATTCTCTGCCGACCTTGCTGAAACGTCTCCAGATGGCCGCAGACCGCCTGGAAACGATGGCAGAAGATTTTGCCGACCAACGCGTCGATGGGTCT
>CBDURX010000213.1:0-4993 GCA_965369485.1 uncultured bacterium
ACCTCTTCGTGCCACTGGATCGAGTTCAGCGGCTTGAGCACCCAGTGGTTCTCATCCGGGTAATAAAGCAGGCGCGCCGGCACGCCCACGCGCCGCAGGGCGGTGAAGGTGCTCAGGCCTTGGGTGTCGACCACCCGGTAGTCCAGTGCACCGTGCACCACCAGGGTCGGCACGTGCCAGTTCTGCACGAAATCAATGGGGTTGTGCAGGCCGTACGCGGAGCCGGGGTCCCACGGCGTACCGCCGTGTTCCCATTCTGGAAACCACAGCTCCTCGGTGTCGTAGTAGGCCATCCGCTCGTCCAGATTGCCGTCGTGGCAGACGAAGGCCTTGAAGCGGTCCGCAAAGGGCTGACCGTGCATCCAGTTGATCATGTAGGCGCCATAGCTGGCGCCGGACGCCACGATCCGCTCGGCGTCCATCCAGGGATACTTCTCCAGAGCCGCGGCCAAGCCCTTCTCCAGGTCTTCCAGGGGTCGGTCTCCCCAGTGGCTGCTGATGGAGTCGGTGAACTCCTGGCCGTAGCCCGTCGAACCGTGGAAATCCACCGCCACGGTGGCGAAGCCCGCGCCGATGTAGGCCTGGGGGTTCCAGCGGTAGTGGAAGTCGTTACCGAAACTTCCCTGGGGGCCGCCGTGGACCAGGAAGGTCACTGGCCAGGTCTTGCCTCCGGGGTTCGTGGCGGAACGAGCGACTGTGGGATCGAAGTCGTACGGCTTGACCACGTAGCCCCAAACCTCTTCGCTGTTCCAGCCGTGGAAAGTGAACTGCTCCGGCTCGCCCATCCGGGCCTGGGCCAGCTTCTTGCCGTTCAGGTCGGTGATCTGCCGCAACTCCTTGCCATTGGTCTTGACCGTGTAAAGCTCCGTGGGCGATTTCAGGTTCTGCTGCCCGAACAGAAGCCGCTTTCCGGCCAGATGGACCGACATGTTCCGTCCCATCTTGACCACCAGCTCGGCCCTCCCCGATTTTACATCGATGGCGAAGAGGGAACGTTGCCCCAGGTAAGGCGCGATGCAGTAGATGGTCTTACCGTTCCGGGACCAGAGCAGGCTGCCGGGGCTGAGCTGCAAGTCCTCGTAGACCAGGTCCAACCGTCCCTTCTGCTCACCTAGGGCCCAGTCCAGCAATACGATGTGGAAGCGGTCCGCCTCGAAATAGGGCCTCTCCATGGCCAGGTAGGCCAGAGTCTCGCCGTCGGGCGAAAAAAGTGGCGTGGTATCCCAGGCCTCGTTCTGCGCGGTCAAGCAGCGCGGCTGGCTGGTCTGGACGGGCTGGCCGGTGGAGACACTGTACAGATCGTAATCCGTACTCCAGGCCGGCTCGCTGCCGGGGATGATCTTGGCGGTGAACACGACCGCGGCACCGTCGGCGCTGACAGCGAACTCCTCGCTGCCGCCCCAGGGACGGGTCGGCACGTCTGCGTCCAGCTCGGGTGTCAGGTCCCGCACATCGGCGTCATCGCCTTTGATCTTGCGCAGGAAAAGGTGAGAACGCTTGCCGTCCTCCCATGTGTCCCAGTGCCGGAACATCAGCTCGTCGTAAATCATGCCGGTGCGGGGGCAGGCCTCATTTTGTTCGTCCTTGGCCACCGTTTCCGCGATGGTGAGGCCGGGGTAGACCTCCAGGGAGAAGAGGATGCTCTGCAGCTGCGGGACGACAGTCAGGTTGGAGACGCTCAGCGGAAGGTCTGTCAGTTGCTGGGCCTCGCCACCCTGGGGGTCAATGAGCCAGACCTGGGACGAGCCAGAACGGGTGGAAAGGAACAGGATATGCCCGCAGGGCGCCCACCGGGGGTTCCAGTCGTTGGCCGGATGGGTGGTCAGGCGGCGCAGTTCGGAACCGTCCACCTTGGTCAGCCAGATGTCGGTACGCCCCTTGTTGGCTTCAAGATCGGTCTCGCGCACACTGAAGGCGACCCAAGCGTCGTCCGGGGAGACCTGGGGATCGCTGATGCGATCCATGGCGAGCATGTCGTGCACCGAGAAGGGGTGGGGCTCGGACTCGGCAGCAGAAGATGTAGCAGCGAGTAGGAGCACCGGAAAAAAAACGGACATCAGACGGATCCGGATCCAGGTACGCACGGGTAACCTCCAGGCTGAAGGCGATACGATGGAAGAGGCGTGACGGGACTGCTTCATCCCTTATCCGCTCCTCACCGGGGGACAGCTTCGCAGTAAGCGCAGCTGCGCCAATATAGCCCTCGGACCAGAGAGATGCGAAGCCACAACCCAAGTGATGGCATCGGTCGAAGGCAATCCAGGACCGGTTGGCAAGTGACCAGCGGTTCAGCCGGTCACGTTCTGCCGAGTATGGCGGGTCCGGATTGATCCCTTATCATTCATGGAGTTGAAGTCAGGTCTTGCGGAATGGGGAAATCATAGGATATTTATCCTCTATAAAAGCTACCTTGATGTAGAAATTAATCCAACCCTGCATATGGCCCAGATTCCTGGAGGTTCGCATGGAATCCGTCACCATCACCCCTGATATGACCCTGTTCGACATCACCGAGAAGTACCCCGAGACGATCCAGGTCTTCGTGGCTAACGGCTTCGCCCACGTGGGTGATCCCGTCAAGCGCACCAGCCACGGCAAGATGGTCACCCTGGCCCAGGCCATGATGATGAAGGACAAGGACCTGGAGACCTTCCGGAGGCTGCTACAGAACGCAGTGCAGGAGGGCCAGGAGCCAGAGGATGTGACCCTGAAGGCGGCACCGGCCGACAGTGACATCTTCCCACGTGAAGGGGACATCCGGGTGGCTGGCCTGTTGCCGTGCCCGGTACGCATCCCGCTGCTGGAGAGCTTCACGGCGGTGCAGAAACAGATCACGGCCAGCAGCGGCTTGAGTATCGGCTGCCAGCTGGCGGCTGCTTCGGTGGGGGCGGATGCCCTCGCCCGGGGTCTGGAAGCCATCGCTGACGTGGAGGATCTACCGCACCTGTTCCTCTCCGCCGGCTTCGAGGCGTTCTTCGACCGCAAGAATCTGCGGCGCTTCAAGGACCAGGGCGCTTTCGTGGATCGTTCGTGGGACCGCCTCAATCCGCTGTTCGACGGTTACAACCTGCAGGATCCCGACCGTCACTTCACCATGCTCGGCGTGGTGCCGGCGGTGTTCCTGGTGGACAAGAGCCAGATCGGCGAGGAAGAGGATGTACCGCAAACCTGGGCCGACCTCCTCCACGAACGTTTCGTGCGACGGGTGGCGTTGCCGGTGGGTGATTTCGACCTGTTCAACGGTATTCTGTTGACTCTGTGGAAGGAGTTTGGGGACGATGGTGTGCGGAGTATCGCGCGGAACCTGCAGCAGTCGTTGCATCCGAGCCAGACCACCGGGCGCTTCGCCGCAGGCAAGGGACGCGGCCCCACCGTCTCGGTGATCCCATACTTCTTCAGCAAGATGGCCAAGTTCAATCCCATGGCCGAGCTGGTCTGGCCCACCGATGGCGCCATCATCAGCCCCATCTTCATGCTCCTGCGCCGGGACGCGCCGGAGGCGGCCGACGAGATCGCCCGTTTCTTCTGCAGCAAGGAGACCGGGGAGATCCTGTCTCACCGTGGTCTGTTCCCCTCCTGCCACCCGGAAGTGCAGAATCCGGTGCCCGAGGGGGCGAAATTCCTGTGGCTGGGCTGGGATTTCATCCGCGAGCACGACCTCGGGGAACTCATCCCGCACCTGAATGACCTGTTCCGGGACGAGATCAGTAATCCGGTTTAATGGATCTGTAATGAGTCTGACCAGACACGAGGAGAACGTATGCGCTTCGTGACCGTCAGCGGACCGCCGTCCTCGGGCAAGACGGCGGTCATCCTGAAAACTCTGGGCCACATCAGCCGGAGTGGCCGAAAGGTCGGCGTGGTGAAGTTCGACTGCCTCTCCACTGAGGACGACGAACTGTACCGGAAGCACGGTATCACCGTGCGCAAGGGGCTCGCCGGCGCCCTCTGCCCCGACCATTACTTCGTGAGCAACGTCGAGGAGTGCGTCCAGTGGGGACTGTCCGAGGGACTCGACGTGCTGGTCAGCGAGAGTGCCGGTCTCTGCAACCGTTGCTCGCCCCACATCCGCCAGGTGATGGCCGTCTGTGTCATCGACAACCTCAGCGGCATCGGCACGCCCAAGAAGATCGGACCCATGCTCAAGGCGGCCGACCAGGTGGTCATCACCAAGGGCGACATCGTCAGCCAGGCCGAGCGCGAGGTGTTCGCCACGCGGGTCCACATGGTCAATCCCAAGGCCAGCATCTTGCACGTGAACGGCATCACCGGCCAGGGCAGCTTCGAGCTGAGCAGTCTGTGGGACGCCGGCGAGGAGACGGACACGGTGGAGGGCAAAACCTTGCGGTTCAGCATGCCGGCGGCGTTGTGCTCCTACTGCCTCGGCGAGACCCGCATCGGCTCCGAGTTTCAGATGGGCAACGTGCGCAAGATCGATCTACAGAAGCAGGGCGGTGCAGTGCAAGACCGTCGCGGAGAAGAAGGCGGAGGGGAGCGGAACGATGCCTGAGAAGCTGGCCGCACTGACCGTTGAGGGGCTGCTGGCCCGCTGGCCGTTCGCCGACCAGTTCTTCGCCGACCGCGGGATCGAAATCGGTGACGACCCCGGCTTGACCCTGGCCGAGGTCATTGCCGCGGCGGGCGACGGCGCCGCCACCGTAGCCAAGCTGGCCGAACTACGTGAGTTCATCGCTTCCATGGAGGCCTTCCTCGGCGCCGACGAGGAGACTGTGCGTGAGATCACCATCCTCGGCGGCCATGACAAGAACGGCGACCCCGAGCCGGTCACCGAGCTCACCGCGCGCGTGGGTGATGTGATCTGCCTGGTGGGTCCCACCGGCTCCGGCAAAAGCCGTCTGCTGGCGGATATCGAGTGGGTCGCCCAGGGCGATACCCCCACCGGACGCCGGATCCTGCTCAACGGCCAGGAACCAGATCCCAAGTGGCGCGGTTCCAGCGAGTTCAAACTCGTGGCCCAGCTCAGCCAGAACAT
>CBDURX010000214.1:0-4987 GCA_965369485.1 uncultured bacterium
CCGTCTGTCGCGGTCGGCAGTCGGAACGAAGGAGCTGACATCTGATGAGTCGAAACAGTGAACCTCTCTTCGCCTGTCGCGACCTGCGGGTCCGTCTAGCGGACAAGGAAATCGTCAAGGGTGTCGACCTGGAGGTTTTCGCAGGCGAGCGGCACGCCCTCATGGGTCCCAACGGTTCCGGCAAGTCCACTCTGGTCGCGGCTCTGATGGGGCATCCTTCCTACAGTGTGGAGGGCGAAATATTCCTGCACGGCGAGCCCATCACCGATCTCAAGCCGGACGAGCGCGCCCGTCGCGGCTTGTTTCTGGGCTTTCAGTACCCGATAGCCGTGCCGGGGGTGTCCGTGGCCAGCTTTCTGCGTGCGGCCATGGTGGCCCGACGCGGGCAGGAGATACCGGTGCGCGAGTTTCGCCAGGAGATGATGGCGGCTTTCGACGTCTTGAACATCGACAAGACTTTCGCCGGCAGATACCTGAACGATGGGTTCTCCGGTGGTGAGAAGAAGCGGCTGGAGATCCTGCAGTTGCTCTTGCTGAAGCCGGATTTTGCGTTGCTGGACGAGACCGACTCGGGTCTGGACATCGACGCCCTGAAGATCGTCTCCAGCGGCATCAATCGCCAGGCCGGCCGCGAGAACGCCTTCCTGATGGTCACTCACTACCAGCGTATCCTGCAGTACGTCCGTCCCGACAAGGTGCATGTCTTCATGGACGGCAAGATGGTTCGCTCGGGCGGGCCCGAACTCGCCGCAGAACTGGAGCAGCGCGGTTACGACTGGCTCGAGCCGGCGTCCGTGACCTCCGCGAGGGGATAGCCATGAAAACCAACCAGATCGCCGATTTGAACCAGGACTACGCGACCAGGTACGGGTTCCACGATCCGGAAGATTACATCCACAAGGCGCCCAAGGGGTTGAGTCACGAAGTGGTGGAGATGATCTCCCGTTACAAGCAGGAACCCGACTGGATGCGCCGTTTCCGTCACGCGGCCCTGGACATCTTTCTGCAGAAGCCGATGCCCAAGTGGGGCAACCAGGAATTGCTGGGGAGCCTCGATTTCGACAACATCCACTACTACATCAAGCCGCAGGGCGAGCAGGCCACCGCATGGGAGGATGTGCCGGAGAACATCAAGCGCACCTTCGAAAAGCTCGGGGTGCCCGAGGCGGAGCAGAAATTTCTTGCCGGCGTGACGGCCCAGTACGAGTCCGAGGTAGTCTATCACTCCATCCGCGAGGATCTCCAGAAGCTGGGGGTCATCTTCACGGACATGGACTCAGCCTTGCGGGAGCACCCGGAAATCGTCCGGAAGCACTGGGCCACGGTGATCCCGCCCAATGACAACAAGTTCGCCGCCCTGAACAGCTCCGTCTGGTCGGGAGGGTCTTTCATCTACGTGCCGCCCGGCATCAAGGTCGAGATTCCGCTGCAAGCCTACTTTCGGATCAACGCCGAGAACATGGGTCAGTTCGAAAGGACCATGATCATCGTGGACGAAGGCGCGTCGGTGCATTACATCGAGGGCTGCACCGCACCGGTGTACTCCAGCGATTCTCTGCACTCGGCCGTGGTGGAGTTGATCGCCATGAAGGGCGCCCACATCCGCTACACGACGATCCAGAACTGGTCGACCAATGTGTTCAACCTCGTCACCAAGCGGGCATACGCCTACGAGGACGCCGTGGTCGAGTGGGTGGATGGCAACCTCGGTTCGAAGTTGACCATGAAGTACCCCGCCATCTACCTGATGGGCGAGCGGGCACACGGGGAGGTGCTGTCGGTGGCGTTCGCCGGCGACGGCCAGCATCAAGACGCCGGGGCCAAGATGATCCACGCGGCGCCCAACACGACCTCGCGCATCATCTCCAAGTCCATATCCAAGGGCGAGGGGCGTGCCACTTACCGCGGGCTGGTGAAGATGGCCAAGGGGGCGGAGAACTGCAAGACCAGCGTGGAATGCGACGCACTCTTGATCGGTGAGAAGGCGCGGTCGGACACCTTCCCCACCATGGAGATCGCCGTGGACAACGTGAAGGTCGAGCACGAAGCGCGGGTCAGCAAGCTCGGCGACGAGCAGCTGTTCTACCTGCAAAGCCGCGGTATCGACGCCGACCAGGCGCGGCTGATGATCGTCAATGGTTTCATCGAGCCGTTCGTACGCGAACTGCCCATGGAGTACGCCGTGGAATTGAATCGACTGATCGAACTGGAGATGGAGGGTTCCGTTGGCTGATCTGGCACTCATGTCCACCAATGGCAAGCCGGCTCTGGGCGAGGCTGAGATCGGCGCCCTGTCGCGTTTGCTGCAGGAGCCGGCGGCAATGGCCGAGCGGCGCCAGGAATTTCGTGACGCTTACCAGGGAATCGCCCTGCCCGACCGCGTGCAGCACCTCTGGCGCTACACTGATCCCCATGTGCTGCTGCCACGCGAATCGTTGCCGGCCGGTTTACCCCAGGCGATCGCCGCCGCCGGTGCGTTGCCCCAGGACGGTCCGGCCTTGCTCCTGCTGCCGGGTGTCAAACCGCAGGTCAACCGCGCAGCGGCAGAGAGTGGTGTCGTCCTGAAGCCGTTGGCCGAGGCCGCCGAGGATCTCGCCCATCTCGGCCGGATGGTACCGTCGGGTCACGGTCTTCTCGAGGCACTCAACGGCGCAGCTTGGACGGCGGGCTTGTTCGTGAAGATCCCCCGCGGCCAGGTCGTCGAGAAACCGTTGCGCATCGTCCTGCCGGCTGCGGCCCCGACCAACTTGCCCCGCCTGTTGATCCTGGTCGAGGAGGGCGCGGCAGCCACCGTGGTCGAGGAACACGTCGGCGGCACCGCAGAGGCGCGGGTCGTCGGCGTCAGCGAGGTGCTCGTGGCAGCTGGCGCCCAGCTGCGCTACGTCTTGTTACAGCTCTGGGAGCCGACTGTCGTGGGACATCTGACCAGTCGGGCGCGCATCGGTACCGGCGGCAACCTCTTCACCGCCGTGGCCTCTTTCGGTGGTGCGGTGGCGAAACTGGACCTGGGAGCGGTCCTCGCCGGCGAGGGTGCGCAGAGCGAGCTGGCCGGTGTCGCTCTGGCCGAGGGACGCCAGCACTTCGACCACCACACCGAGCATCGACACATAGCCGGACACACCCGGTCCAACCTGGACTTCAGGGTGGCCCTGGCCGGACGCGCACGCTCGGTCTACACGGGTCTGATCCGCATCGAGGAGAATGCCCCGTACAGTGAGGCCTATCAGGAAAATCGCAACCTCTTGCTGGCGGAAAAATGCCGGGCCGATACGATCCCCGAGCTGGAGATCTTGACCGACGAGGTCGTCTGCAGTCACGGCGCCACCGCCTCGCCGGTGGACCCGGAACAGCTGTTCTACCTGGAGAGCAGGGGCATCCCGGCAGACGAAGCGTTGCGCTTGGTGGTGAGAGGTTTTCTGGAGGACACGTTGCGACGGATTCCGGCCAACCTGCGTGGCAGTATCGAAGCACGTGTCACCGAGCGGCTGGCGCGGTTGCAAGGCGGACAGAGATGACCTGGGTCAGGGCTTTGCCTCTGGCAGAACTTCCGGTGGGCGAGACTCGCCTGGTGGAGCTGTCAGACGAATACGTGCTGGTCTGCCGTGTCGGCGAGAACGAACTGTATGCGGTGGAGGATGTCTGCAGTCACGACGATGGGCCCTTGGGGGAGAGCGAGCTGGACGGATCGATCATCGAGTGTCCGCGCCACGGCGCGCGCTTCGACGTGGCGACGGGAGCGGTGGTGCGGTTGCCCGCTGCTTCTGTGCTGGCCACTTTCCCGGTCCGCATCAGCGACGGCTGGATCGAAGTGTACCTGGAGGACGAGTCTTGAGTGAAGTGGGGCAGACTCTCAACGGGGCAGTGAAGGGATCGTCTCCGGTGTCGGCGGCGAAATCCGTCTCGAAGTTGCCTGCCGGCGGGAAGCTGGAGTCTCTTTGCCGTGACCGTTTTCCCATCCTGCAGCGGACAGTGCATGGCAAGCCGCTCGTTTACCTGGACAGCGCGGCCACGGCCCAGAAGCCGGACGCCGTGATCGCTGCCGAGGAGCACTATTACCGGCACAGCAACGCCAACGTCCACCGTGGCATGCATCTTTTGGCCGAGGAGGCCACCACCGCATACGAGGAGTGCCGCCGCAAGGTCGCCCACTGGCTCGACGCGCCTTGCCCCGAGGCCGTGGTTATCACCAGCAGCGCCACCGCGGCCCTGAATCTGGTGGCTCGCGGCTGGGAACATCACCTCGCATCCGGTGACGAGATTCTCCTGACCGAAATGGAGCATCATGCCAACCACGTGCCGTGGGTGATGCTGGCCAAGCGGAAGAACGTGCGGCTACGGTTCATCCCTTTGACCACGGACGGTCGGTTGGATCTTGCCGTCTTGCCCGAGCTGATCACTCCGCGCACCAAGATCGTCGCCTTGACCCACGTCTCCAACGTGCTCGGCAGTATCAATCCCGTGGCCGAGATCAGTGCGGCCGCCCACCGCGCCGGCGCTCTGGTGGTGGTGGATGCGGCCCAGGCCGTGGGCCACCTGCCGCTCTCGTTCCGAGAGCTGGGAGCCGACTTGCTGGTCTTCTCCGCTCACAAGTGTTACGGCCCCATGGGATTGGGTTTCTTGCTGGGCCGGGAAGATGTACTGGCTCGCCTGGAGCCGCTGGAGGGCGGCGGCGAGATGATCGAGACTGTGACCTGGGATGAGGCCACCTGGGCCGAGATTCCCCACCGGTTCGAGGCCGGCACGCCCAACGTCGCTGCGGCGGCGGCCTTTCCGGCGGCCATCGATCTGATGGAGGAGATCGGCCTGGACGAGGTCCGGCAGCACGAGCGTTCATTGGTCGGTTACGCCTGGGAACGTCTGGTGGGCCTCGACACTCTCGTGTTGTACGGCCCGCACGATCCGCACCTGCGCGGGGGTTTGATAAGTTTCCACGACTCGCAGGTCCATCCCCACGACATGGCCCAGTTGCTGGACGAGCAAGGCGTGG
>CBDURX010000215.1:0-4952 GCA_965369485.1 uncultured bacterium
TCCACCTGCCAGCCACCCTCCAGACGCTGCGTGCGGACGAGGAGATTGCCACCCACGTCCATGACCTGCATGGAGTTCATCACCAGGTTCTGCAGCACTTGCTGAATCTCGCTGGGGTTGATGTTGACCAGGACATTGTCGGCCTGAAGGTCGAAAACGAGTGTAATCTGTCGCGCGTCGAGCTGTTCCCTGTAGCGGGACACCGTCTCGCGCACCAGATCGTCACCTTGCACGGACTTGCGGAGCAGCTTCTGGGGCCGGATGAAATCGAGCAGGTCGTGAATGATATTTTCCAGGCGGCCGACCTCCTCGGTGATGATCTGGGCGAACTGGCGGTTGGGGTCGTCCTCGTCCAGGGAGCGCAGCAGGGTCCGGGCGAACCCGCCAATGGCCACCAGGGGATTGCGTAGCTCGTGGGCGACGATGGCCGAGGTCTCGCCCATCACCGAGAGACGCTCCATGTGCAGCAACGTCTCCTGGTCCTCCTTCTGGCGCTGGGAAACCTTGCGCAGGTCGATCAGCCGCCGCTCCAGCTCGTGGTACAACCGGCTGTTCTCGATGGCGTTGGCCGAGACGCTGGCAAATAGCTGCAAGAATTCGAGGTCCAGGTCGGTGATCTCCTCCCCGGAGATCGCGTTGTCGGCCACGATCACACCCAGAGGTCCCCGGCGGGTAGTCAAAGGCGCCACGGCGAACTCCGCTGCTCCCAACCACTTCCGGATGTCATCGGCGCCCAGCGCGGCCGGCGCGTCAGCCGAGCGGTAAGCCTGCCGCTGTCGCATGGACTTGATCAGGATGCCCTCGCGGGCATCCAGTGGCATGCTCATCTTCTTGACGATCTCGTTGACGACCACGTCTGTTTGCCGAAACGAGGAGTCGTAACTCGTCATCATCTCGTACAGATCCAACTGCCTGCCGGCCAGGTCTTTCCAGATACGTTTCGCCTCTTCCCGATTGGACGGACCGATGGCGATCTCGCCCTGCAGGAGTTGCCTTTGCTCGTCAATGAGCAACAGGAATGCCCGGTTGAACCGCAACCCCTGCCCCGCGGTCACGCAGATGAGCACTGCTTCGAGTATCTGCTCCAGGGTCAGGTGGGCACCGTAAAGCGCCTCGTTCACCTGGTTCAGCAGTGTCAGCTTGGCCAGCCGCGCCGCCCGCTCCTCGTCCAGGTGCCTGCTGTGGGATATGTCCTGTATGACGATCAGGCAGTGCGGGCGACCCTCCCGGTCCTCGTAGAGGTTGCAGTAGACTTCCACGGGCACGTTGTCACCGTCGGCGCGCTGCAGATCGAACTCCATGGGCAAGCCGGCGGCGCACCTGTCCTTTTTTCGGAACTGCTCCAGGTCCGGGCACGGGGACAAGAACCGGGACATGAGCTCACCGGTCACATCCGCGGTGGACAACCCCAGCAACCGAGCGGCACCGGCGCTGGCCATCAGGATCCTGGTGCCACTGTCCATCAGGAGCAATGGTACCTGACTGGACAGGAACCCACTGGCCAGTAGATTCTCTTGTCCAGTATCGGTATGGCCGTTCATGTCACTACGTCCTCGCCGGAAACCAGCCGGTCGTAGAGCGTGGTGTAGGCCGACGCCGACTCACCCCAGGAAAAATCGCGGGCCAGTCCCTGGCGCATCAACGCGATCCAGCTCTTCTGGTCCTCCCAGGCGGACAGCGCCCTCTCCAGGGCCGCCTGCAGTGCCTCCGCCTGGTACTCGTGAAATACGAAGCCGGTCCCGTCGGTCCGGGAGGCGTCACGCACCGTGTCGGCCAACCCCCCCGTGTGCCGGACGACGGGCACAGAGCCGTACCGCATGGCGTACATCTGGGTCAGCCCGCACGGTTCGTAGAGGGACGGCATCAGGAACATGTCGCTGCCGGCAATGATACGGTGGGCCAGCGCATCGTCGAACTGATCCACGAAGGCTACACGGTCCGGATGTTTGCGCGCCACCTTGGCGAGGTGGGCCTGGTACCGACCCTCACCCGAGCCGAGCAGGACCAGGCAGAAGCCCTTCCGCATCATCCAGTCCAGCACCGGGACGACGAGATCGAGGCCCTTTTGCTCCACCAAGCGGCCGACCATGCCAATCAGCGGACCAGTCCCGTCCCGCAAGCCCAAGGAGGCGAGCAGCTCAGCGCGGCACTGGCGCTTGCCTGACAGCTGCTCGGCGCTGTACCGCACGGGGAGATTGACATCCTTGCGTGGATCCCACGTCACCAGGTCAGCACCGTTCAGCACCCCGCTGAAGGTAGAGCCGCGCGCCAGCAATACACTGCCCAGTCCGCAACCCAGCTGGGGATCGGAGATCACCTCACGAGCGTAGGTAGGACTGACCGTGTTGACCAGACCAGCTTCCAGGATGCCGGCCTTCAGTAGGTTCAGCTGACCATGGAACTCCAGAACTCCCGGGAAAGCCCCCATGGCGGCGGGCAGGCCGATCAGATCTACTGCTTGCAGAGGTTGAATTTCCTGGTAGGCCAGGTTGTGGATGGTCAGGAGAGAACCGACCGCGGCCATACCGGGCACCTTGCCGTACCAGTGGTTCAGATAGACCGCGGTCAGAGCCGTTTGGGCATCATGGCAGTGTATCACCTGGGGCTTCCAGCCGAGGATGGTAGGAACCGTCAGGGCGGCACGGGCGTGGAACACGATGCGGGCCAGAGCGTTCTCGTGGGGTTCGCCCGTCACGTCCGTGTAGATGCCCGGTTCGCCGTAGAGTGCCTCGCTCTCCACCATGTAGACCTTGACCGCAGCCGAGGTGGAGCCTCTCACGAAGATGTTGCCCACCTGGATCTTCTGCCCCACCCGTACCAGAAAGTGCTGGTACTTGGCCACCGGACGCACCTCGAACGCGTGGCGATCCACGTTGCCGTACAGCGGCAATACCACTCGCACGTCGTGTCCACGCGCAGCCAGGGCCGCGCAAAGTGAGGCGGTCATGTCGGCCAGGCCGCCAACCTTGGCTACAGGCGCGTACTCGGCTGTTACCATCAGGATGCGCAATCCGTCTTCCTCTCGGCTACTACCGTGTCGGGCAGCGTTCCTCTCATCCGGAATCATCGGCCTCACGTAGGAACCGGGCAGCCTCCTCCGGCGCGGTCGGGTTGATGTAGAGGTCCGTGCCTGTCTCGAACCCGGCCACTCGAGTCATGCGCGGCAAGATCTCCACGTGCCAGTGATAATCGTCCCGGAGGGTCTGCCAGTAGTGGCTCGGTGTGCCGTAGGCATCGGTGTTGGGCGCGGTGTGGATGACGAGGTTGAACGGTGGATCGTCCAGGACCGCTTGCAAACGCCTGGCCAGATCTCCGAGGCAGTCAGCGAGATCCGCCATCTGCTCGCGGGTAGCGTTGGCGAAGTGGTGGTCGTGGCGACGGGGCAAGATCATCAACTCGAAGGGGAACCGGCTCGCGTAGGGGGTGAAAGCAACAAAGTGGTCGTTGGCCAGGACGAGGCGCTCCTCCCTCTCCAGCTCTTCGTTGAGCACGTCGCAGAACAGGCACCGGCTCTTCAGCCGATAGTGGGCCTTGGTCTGTTGTAACTCCTGGACGATGATCCGCGGGATGATCGGCATGGCTATGATCTGGCTGTGAGGATGGGGCAGGGTGGCTCCGGCTTCGGCCCCGTGATTCTTGAATATCAGCACGTACTGCAGGCGCCGGTCGCGGTACAGATCCCGTTGCCTTTCCTGGCACAGGACCAGCATTTCCGTGAGGTGATCGGCGGGCAGACTGGCGAGGTCAACCTCGTGCCGCGGCGAATCGATGACCACCTCGTGGGCACCGATACCGTGCATCACGTCGTACAGCCCCAGGCCCCGTCGGTCCAGATCGCCCTCCACGTTCAGGGCGGGATACTTGTTGGGTCCGACCCGGATCTGCCAGCCGGGCGTGTTGGGGGGGGCATCGGCGTCCCGGCCGACCGCCACGATCTCCGGCGGCGTCCGCATCTCGTGGCCGGGACAGAACGGACAGAAGCCGGCGACCTGTGCGTTCCGTACCGTGACCCGCTGCAGATCGTGGGGCCGACGGCTCCGTTCGGTGGCGATGATAACCCAACGCCCCTGGATCGGATCGAAACGCAGCTCGGACATGTACACTCCTCGTCGACGTCTCAGACGAGCCAATCGTCCGCGTCGTCCGGGCCCATGGGAATGCGCAGACCAAAGTAACCCACGGTCGGCAGTACCAGTTCCACTTCCCGGCCCCGGACGATGTAGACTGTGAATTCGCAACGGTCATTGGGCGCCAGATCGAACAGGCGCCACGGCACCGCCACTTCTACGATCTGGTCGTAAACCCCTGTCACCCCTGTCTCCATGTCCGGGATCATTTCCAACCGGCCACTCCCGGCCACGGTGGCGGGGAACTGCAACGCGGCCACGGCCTCGACCCGATCCGGCGCGTGCAGTTCCAGGGTAAGCCCTCCCAGGGCCACCAGGCCAGCCTCGGGGTGAGGGTCAAGCCGCAGGAAAAGGTGTTCTGTGTCGCCGCCGAAGTAAAGGCGGCCCACCGGCGCGTCGGTACGGTGCATGGCCCCACCACCCCCCGGTTCAAACCAGCCGGCGTCCAGCCACTCGAAATAGCTGGAAACCCGTCCGTCCAGGACGACCTGCAGGGGGAACCTTGGCGCCCGTGGCGCAGGCACGACGCCGGCGGTCAGCAATGATTTCTGCAGCAGTGGGTCAGGCTCCTCACCCAGGTGGCGGTAGACATTGGCCAGGTGCGTCCGGAACAGGGTATCGAATTCCAGGGCGAAATCTGTGGAGTGATCGTCGCCGTACCACCAGAACCAGTCGCTGCTCTCGGCCGCGACCATGGCCCGCCAACTCCTGGCCAGGGGCGAGTCGCAACCCGGTCCGACCACAGTCGGGTCGGGCCCCGTGACCTCGTTATCTTCACCGGGCAAGGTGATGGCGTGAGTGGCGCCAGCGTGCTGCAACCGTTCC
>CBDURX010000216.1:0-4948 GCA_965369485.1 uncultured bacterium
TATGCGTGATGATGACGGGGCTGCTTCTGGGGGTCGCCACCCTTCTGCTGGGGTGGCTGGAGTGGGAGGGTGCCTTCGCCGGGAGGACGGTGGTTCAAAAAGTGAGCCTGGCCTTCTTCCAGGCGGCCACGACCCGCACCGCAGGGTTCTACACCGTCGACCCGACGCTCCTTTCATCACCGGGGCTGTTCTTGATGATCATCCTGATGTTCATCGGCGCCGCACCAGGTTCAACCGCCGGCGGTGTGAAGATCACGACCGTTGCGATCATGTGGGCCAACTTGCGCGCCATCGCCAAGGGAATGCCCCAGGCGCGACTGTGGGGGCGCGAGATCAGCCCCACCGCCGTACGTCGGACCATGATTGTGCTGACCGGCAGCCTGGTGGCATCCGCCCTCGGAACCTGGGTGCTGCTGGTCACCGAGGGGAGGCCGTTTTTGCCCACTGTCTTCGAAGTGTTCTCAGCGCTGGGCACAGTCGGTCTCTCCCTCGGACTGACCGCCGAGCTGACGTCACTGGGTCGTGTGGTGGTGGTATTGCTCATGTTCATCGGCCGCCTCGGCCCACTCACCCTCTCTTACGGTCTGGTCGCACCCAGCAGCGAGCGGAGGGTGCGGCTACCGCAGGCGCGCATCCTCGTGGGTTAGGTCGCAACAGCTTGCAGGAGACGGTAGGGGGATTTACACTTCTGGCCGCGCCTCGCGGTGGCGTGGCGCTACTGGAAAGAAAGGGTCGGCCATGCGCAAAGTAGTGGTGTTTGGTTTGGGACGCTTCGGTGCCAGCGTGGCGAAGCAGCTCTATGCCGAGGGGGCGGAGGTCCTGGCCATAGATCGCAACCTGAAGCTGGTGGAACGGATCGACAATTTCGTCTCGGCCGCCATCGCCTGCGATGCCACGGACAAGGCGAACCTCGAGACCTACAACGTCGAGAAGATGGACACCGCTGTCGTAGCCATCGGCACTAACTTCGAGGCCTCGGTCTTGGTGACGCTCCTCTGCAAGGAGCTGAAGGTTCCCAATATCGTGGCCAAGGCTCTCAACTCCATGCAGCGGAGGGTGTTGTTCGAGGTGGGAGCCGACCAGGTGGTCATGCCAGAGGAGGAGATGGGTTTGCGGCTGGCCGAGCACATCCTCCACGAATCGGTAGTGGATTTCGTGGAGCTGCCCGCTGGCTACAGCCTGCGTAACATAGTCGTGGCCGAGGAGTGGGTCGGCCGCAGCCTGGCGGATTTGGCCCTACCGGACCAGGAGAAGCTCATGCTGATCCAGATTCACCGCCCAGTCGCCGAAGGTGGGGACGAGGAGACAGAGCGGATTCCTCTGCCGGACGCCGAGACCGTGCTGCAACTCAACGACCGTCTCGACGTCATCGGGCTGGATGACGACTTGCAGCGTTTCTCGTGAAGCTGTGGAGCAGCGGGGGGGATTTGAGGTTGGGCTGGCCACTGGAAAAAAATGCTGCGTTGTGGAAAATATATCTTTGCCACCGTCTGGGGTCGCGGTAGATTGGAGCGGATTTTGGGGCTTGGTTTCGCTCGCTCACTGCTGCTGCCGAGGATAGGTTGTGGGCGATGAGAGTGGTTCATCCTTGGTAATAAGGAATTTAGGTGGCGGATCCGTCTGCTTGCCGGGTCCACAGCCGGTGTCTACCACCGCTAGCAAAGGAGTGGAATGATGTTCACCTCGAAGCGTGCCTTCCTGACGGTCGCCAGGAATTGTGCCTTGCTTGGTCTGTTACTGGCCGCGTTCGTCCTGGGCGGTTGCAGCTCCTGTAAGGAGTACCAGGAGCAGATTTTGCAGCTCGATTCCCAGATCGCGGACCTCCAGCGGCAGGTCGCAGAGAAAGAGAGCTCGGTCGCAGAGTGCAACGAAATGGCCGACGAGTTGCGGGAAAACCTCAAGAAGGTGAATGCCGAGAACGATGTCCTCGTCGAAAGGATGGATGAGGTGGTGTTCATCAACATTCCCGACGAGCTGATGTTCGTTTCCAGCAGCGAGATCGTGCGCGAGGAAATGGTGCCCACCCTGGAAGCCATTGCCAAGACCGTACGCCAGCACTCGGACTGGGATGTGTTCGTAGAGGGTTACACGGACACCAAGAAGATCCTCGAGGATTACCACTACAAGTGGCCTTCCAACTGGGAACTTGGTTCGGCCCGAGCCTGCGCGATAGTACGATACATGACCAACGAGCTGGACCTGCCGGCCGACCGCTTCGCGGCCGTCAGCTACGGCCCCTTCCGGCCGTTTGCCAGTAACGACACCCCCGAAGGCCGCTCGGAGAACCGGCGGGTGAGGATGGTCCTGCACAAACCGCAGCGATAACCGTTTCCGGGTGGGTCCCGGCCCTAGCTGTGACGGATTTTCGCAAGAGAAAAGAAGGGCGGGGCATCACTGCGCCGCCCTTCCTCGTGTGGCCCGGATTCCTGGTTTGGAGGGGAAATCAAACCTTGCTACGCAGCTGCGTGATACCTTGCATGGCTTTTATCGCGGCTGCGATGTGCTCGTCCGTGTTGAAGGGCCCGATGCTGAAACGCACCGTGCCCTGGGGTGCGGTGCCGATCCCGACGTGGACCAGCGGAGCGCAGTGCAGGCCCGTCCGGGTGGCGATGTCATATTCGACGTCCAGGAACGTACCCACGTCGCCGGCTTCCATGCTATCCAAGTTGCAACAGACCACCGGGAGGTGGTTTTCGCCCGAGCCGGCACAGTACAGCATCATCCCTTCGATCTCCTGGAATCCAGCAATAAGCCGGCGTGTCAGCTCCATCTCGTGGGCACGTATCTTGGCGAGGTTCGCCTCGGCCAGGTAGGTCAATGCCTCGCTCAACCCCGCGATGCCCACGGTGTTGAGTGTGCCGACCTCGCAGCGGTAGGGGTACTCGTCCAGATGCGTGCGCACGGCAGATTTGACACCGGTGCCGCCCCAGCGGGTGCTGCGGATCGGCACGTTCGGGCCGACGGCCATGCCGCCGATACCGGTGGGTCCCATCAACGACTTGTGTCCGGTGAACGCGAGGACGTCGATCTGCATGGCCTCCATGTCGATGGGGTACATGCCGGCCGTCTGGGCCGCGTCGACGGCGAAGACGATCTCCTTCTCCCGACAGATCCGACCGATCTCTGCCACGGGTTGTATGGTGCCCAGCACGTTGGAGCCGTGGTTGACGATGATCAGCCGGGTGTTGGGCCGTATGCGCTTGGCGAATTCGTCCGGGTCGACGAAGCCCTGGCCGTCGAACGGCACGAGTTCGTGCGTGATGATCCCGTCCTGCTCCATCACGTATAACGGGCGTAAGACCGAATTGTGCTCCAGTTCGGTGGAGATCACATGGTCGCCTGGCCTGCAGATCCCCTGGATGATTGTGTTCAGGGCGTCGGAAGCGTTGTTGCTGAACACGAGCCGGTTGTAATCGTGGGCGGGGTTGTTGAAGAAGGCATCCAGCTTCCGCCTGGCGGCGTCGACCACCAGACCTGCCTCGACGGCGAGATCGTAACCGGAACGACCAGGGTTGACGCCATAAGCGCGGTAGAACTGGGCCATGAAGTCGATGACACGGCCCGGCTTCGGGAAAGCGGTGGCAGCGTTGTCTAGGTATATAATGTCGGACATGGAAGCTCCTAGTAGGTGGACGAATCGGTGCGGATGGTATGAGAATAACCGCTCAATTATGGTTGGTACCGGTCCGCCACGCAAGCCAACGACCGGAAGCCCTTGCCAACGAGGGGCGGTAATCGCTACTATCGCAACCTGAACGATCGGCGGATCCTCCGACGCGGTACCCCGATCAAGGGAGAGCACGATGCGGAAATTTGACCTCGGGAATGAAACCGGTGGGAAAATGGGCCTGATCACCGGACTGCTCGCCTCGCTTCTAATGCTGGCGGTCCTCTGGAGCGGCTGCGGTGGCGGTGGGAACGACGCCGAGCCACAGCGGTCGTCCGAGATGGTTCCATCCGTCGTACAGGACCAGTCGTCCACTATGGACGACCAGACCTCCGTACCGACTTCTGCCACCGATCAAGCCCAGACAGAGGCACATCTGCCCAGCCCGCCCCCGTCCGCGGTAGAGACGGCGCAACCAGTGCCAGAGAGCGTGTCCTCACCACCTGAGCAGACGCGCTCCCCTGTGGAAACCGACACGGCAGCTCCACCGGCTTCTGCCCCGACTCCACCGCCACCACGCAGCAGTCATGCCAGCAGTGGCTACCTGGGCCCGTACTGCCTGCAGGTGGGATCATTCCGTAAACCGAGCTATGCCGAGAACCGCGCGGGTGAGCTGGAGGGGGCTGGGTATACGGTGGAAATAGTCGAGGCCACGGTGCGGGGGGATGTTTACTACCGCGTCTACTTGCCGAACCTGTCCTCGCAGTACGATGCCGAGCGTCTCGGAGAACGGTTGCAACGCGATCTCGGTTTCGATTACCTGGTCAAGAAAATCGAGTAACTTCGCTTGGCCCGGATGATTGAATTTCTGCCCAATCCTGCTTACGCGATGACAGAAACCATTGTCACGAGGAGCTAACATGTCGTTGACGTCCATACTTTTCCATGCCGCACGCATCGGTTACCGGATGTTAGTTCCGGTGACAGCCTGCTTGCTGCTGACCCTTGCCACAGTACCAGCCACTGCGTCCGCGGAGACCCCCTTCGTGCGGTTGCACACCGACGCAGGGGAAATCTTGCTGGTCCTGGATAGCGACCTGGCGCCCCACCACGTGGAGCACTTCCTGTACCTGTCCCGCACCGGTTTCTACCCTGGCACCAGCTTTCACCGTATCGTACCGGGATTCGTCATCCAAGGCGGTGACCCCAACTCCAAGGATGCAGATCCCGGCAACGACGGCCAGGGCGGACCGCTGTTGCGCGACGTGCTCACGGCCGAGGAATTCGCATATTTCGAGTCTCTCAACAAGATCCTGGCCCAGAAGGGGTGCGTGACCCTGG
>CBDURX010000217.1:0-4947 GCA_965369485.1 uncultured bacterium
CACCCCGGGGATGGCCAGCAACCGCAGCAGCATGTCAGCCCGGTCGTCGTCGGCCAGCTCCGCATGCAGATACAGACGCAGATCGATACCGCGGCGCGCATCCTCCAGCAAAACGCCCAGGTTGAGGGTCACAAGGGTGAACAGGGACAATACCAACAGAGCGCTGGCCATGATCAAAACCGTGACACCTGTGGTCAACTTCCGCCGGTGGAAGCCGGAGAAAGACTCCCGCACGAGATAGGCTACCTGTTCACGTCTGAGCACGTTTGGCCTCCTGGATATTCCGCCGGATCGGGTCTGTCTCCGGTGTGACGTCTCCGCCGGGTCGGTACATGCGGTTGGCCAGGTTGGCCGCGCGGTCCACAGGCACGCGACGCTCCTCGTCCGAGACGATGCGGCCGTTGTCCAGCACCATGACCCGCTGGCCAAAGGTCTTGACGATGGCGTGGTCGTGGGTCGAAAAGATGATGCAGGTACCGCTATCGTTGATACGGAACATCAGATCGATGATCTCCTGGGCCACAACGGGATCGAGATTGCCCGTGGGCTCGTCGGCCAGCAAGATCTTGGGGCTGTTGACCATGGCCCGGGCGATGGCCACGCGCTGCTGCTCGCCGCCGGAAAGGGCCTGGGGCAGGCGGTGACGCTTGTCCCAGAGGCCGACCTGGGTCAGCACCCGCATGACGTTGCGGATGATCGCGGCTCGCTTGACGCCCACGACCAGCTGGGCGAAGGCCACGTTTTCGTAGACACTGCGGTCCTCCAGCAGGCGGAAATCCTGGAACACGTACCCGATCTCCCGCCGCAACATCGGGATCTTACGGCGGTTCATGCGGGTGGACAGCATGCCGCGCACGATGACCTGCCCCTGGCTGGGAAAGGAGATCATGGCGATCAGGCGCAGGATACTGCTCTTGCCAGCGCCACTGGGGCCGGTCAAGCAGAGGAATTCACCGTTGGTTATGTTGAAACTGACGTTGCGGAGGGCCTCGATATTCCCGTAGGTGAGGTCCACGTGGTAGAAACCGATCACCGTCCGGGGATCCAGGGGCCCCCTGTAAATCTTGGTGTCTTTCTTCAAGGCTTAACCCCAGTTTCCAGGCAGCGGGCAGTGACGAGGGGAAACCACCCCGACCGGCGGATCACCGGCTGGCGGCGCACCATATACCTCTCGAGGCTCTGGATTGCCTGATTACCGAATTGCCTGATTGCACATATCGTGCCGGAAGGAGGGGCTCAGCCCTTCATGTCGATGAAGAACCGCTGCCGCAGGGTCTCCACGTAGCGCGTCAGCTCCACCTCCATCTTCTGCGACTCCAGGGCGCTGCGGATGTCCTCCTTGACTTCCTCGTAGGTGAACTGGCGACCTAACGTGCGTTCTTGGACCAAGAATATGTACAGTCCGGTCGAAGTCAGCACCGGCTCGGTCAGCTCGCCGGCCATCTTGTCCTGCAATGCCTCTTGAAACTCGGGTGACAAATCCTCGAGGCGAAACTTGCCCAGATGTCCGCCCTGGCGAGCACTGACGGCATCACCGCTGACCTCGGCGGCCACCAGGCTGAAGGGCTCTCCCGCCAGTAATCTCTGATACACGGTGTCGGCTTGCTGCTGGGCGACCGCTACGTCGTCCTGGGACACCTCCATGGGGAAAAAGATCTGGCTGATGGCCCGACCGTTCTCGGTGATGGCGTCAACGCGCACGAGGTGCACGCCGCGCTGGGTGAGCACTGGTTGGCTGACCTCCCCCACGACCAGCTGGAAAACAACTGTTTCCAGGTTCGAGTCGAAGAGATCGCCTCGCTGGACCACCCCGATCTTGCCGCCGCGGCTGGCGTTGGGCCCCTCGGAGTACTCGCGCGCCACCTCGTCGAACGGCTGCCCCGCCTGCAGCGCTTGTTGCGCCGCCGACACCTTCTGCTGAATCGCCTGCCGGGTCTGCAGAGAGGGCTGGATGGGGATGAGGATGTTGGCCAGGGTCAAGCTGTCCGGCGCGGCCGGCAGCTCGTCCTTGTGATTCTCGTAATAATCCAGGATCTCGTTCTCCAGGACCTCGATCTTGGGCCGAATGAAGCGGCTGACCACCGCCCGCAGGTAGTGCTGGTCGGTCATCTGCGTGGCCAGCCGTCCCCGGTAATCCACCAGGGTCATGCCGTTTTGGATCAACTCGCGCTCCAGGGCCTCGCGAGAACCGAAGTGTTCAACAAGCTGGTCGATCCTGGCATCGACGCCTTGCTCGATGACCTCCTCCTCGACGCTGTTGTCGGCCTGCTTGGCGGCAGCGATGATCAACTTGCTCTCGACGAGGCGGTCGAGGACTTCCTGTTGGATCTCCGCGTCGTTGGTCGTCACCGCGACACCGGCGTACTGGCGCTCCAAGTGGTAGAGCTCGATCTCCCGTTCCAGATCGCTCTGGAGAATCATTTCCTCGTCCACGATGGCTACGATCCGGTCCACCAGCTTCAGCTCTGGCAAAACGTCCTGCGCGGCCGTGGCCAAGGGAACGGTCAACAGAATCGCCCCGAGCCACAGCATGACGTGCCTGCGTGCCAGCATGTACTCTCGTACGGTAGGCATGTTGACGACCACCTCTTCCGACCACGCCTCTTCGTGAATAATCCGGACTTAGGTAGCGGGGGGCGGCACTGCCGCCTCCTCGGACAGCTCCTCCCACGAGTCCAGCCTGTCCAGCTTATCTTCATAGATGACGACCCCGAAATGATCCCGCCACTCCAGGAGCAATTCGCGCAGTGCCTCGTCCTGCCGGCGCATCTTGATCCGCTGGCCCAGCTCGTTGCGGACTTCGGCCAGTTCCTGTTGGTATGACTCCTCGATGATGGTCAAGCGGACCACGGCCCACTTGCCACCCACCCCGAACGGCTGGCTCACGTCGCCCTTCTCCGCCAGGGTGAAGAGCTGGTCACTGACAGGGTGGGAGACGTTGGCGCGGACGATATCCAGCTGACCATCCCTTTGCTTGTTCTCTTCCACACTGCCGTACTCTTCCAGGATCACGGACCAGCCCGTTCCCGCCACGGCGGCTTCACGAGCTCGTACAGCCTGTTCTTGATTCTCGCAGTAGACGACCAGGCCGCCGCGGCCCTCGGGTACCACGTACTGTTCCTTCACCGCGACCCAGAATTCCTCTAGATCCTGTGGGGCGATGTATTCCTCGTAGTCGACGACCTCGCTGTGCAGCTTGGAAACCATCATCTCCTCGACACGGATGCCAACACTTTCCAGGACGCGCGTGTCCTTGTAGTAGCCGCGCTCCCTGGCCTCCTGGGTGATGAGCTGCTTGTCGATCTCCGTCAGCATCTTCTGGCGCAATCCCCCGAGCAACTCCGACTTCTTCGGTCGCTGGAAGGTGCTCATCTTGTCGAAGATGAGCTTGTAGCTACCGACGGTCATGGTCTGCAGCTCTCCTTCCAATCGAACCTGGTAGAAGAACATGTCCATGTCCTCGAGGGGGATGTCCAGCGGCTTCAACTGCTCGCGCGGGACGGGTTTCTTGGTCTCGGGGTCGAGGATCACCTCACCCTCGGGCAGACCCTGGTAGACGGTCCAGAGGGCGTCCTCGTTCATCTCGAAATCGTGACGAGCGCGACTCTCCACCATGAACTTCTTCCGTGCGAGGTTGATGCTACGCATCTTGATGCTGGCCAGAACCCTGTCCTGCATTGTATCCAGCGGGGGTACGCGCTCCTCAGAGATCCCCTCCAGGCGGAGAATCCAGTAACCGTAAACCGTTTCCACCGGCTGGCTGATATCGCCCTCCTGGAGACTGAAGATTGCCTGCTCGAAGGAATCATCCCAGCGCCCCCAGGTGATCTTCACCCGGTAGTCACCTTTTGGACTCCGGTCACCATCGTGGTATTCCTCGGCCACATCCTCCCAGAGACCGCCATCGATGATGGCCTGCCGCGCCTTGACGGCATCCTCGCGGAAATTGCAGATGATGAAGCTACACTGCCGTACTTCCTTCAGTTTTTCGTAATAATCCGCCAGTTGCTCGTCGCTGATGACGTTGGTCGGCTTGTCGATGATGTCCTCGTGGAGAATGAGGCCGGCATTGTAATCCATCATAGCTTTCTGCGCGCCGGTGACCCCTTGATCCTTGTCCAGACCCAACTCCTTGGCCTTGAGAACCATCAACTCCTTGTTGATGATCACGTCGAGGAACGCCTTCTTCCCCTCCAACGTGGCAGTGTCCAGGGGGAGGTTGCTCTCGTCACGAGGTAGATCCGCTTGGGTCAATTTGCCGAGCCTCTCCTCGTAATAAGCGACAGTGATCTTGCGATCCCCGACCTCGGCCAGCACCGTATTATCCGCCCCACCGCCACAACCTGACACGAACAGCGGGAGGCAAAAAAGAGTGATCAGGCTCGCCACTGAGAGTGTTCCGGTCACGAGCACACGAAAACTCCGGGCCGCTAGGGACAAAGGGAATTCGGACATGACAGCTCCTTGACGAAAGAGACCGCAGGTTAGCGACGGCTCAACTTGTCCAGTAACCCGAGCATCGCCGTAGTTGCCGCCAGCGCCTCCTGGCGCGTGGCGGGAATCCTCATGATGAATTGATCGACACTCTTGAATTGCAGGCCTCGAGGGCCTG
Organism: uncultured bacterium; assembly: GCA_965369485.1. GTDB lineage: Bacteria > Krumholzibacteriota > Krumholzibacteriia > LZORAL124-64-63 > LZORAL124-64-63 > CBDURX01. Next base: position 4,613 of record CBDURX010000217.1, read on the forward strand.
ATTCCATCAAATCACGTATTATAGGTGCCGAGGGTACCTTTTCGCCAGCGAAAAAGAAATCCACTCCATCGCGAGCGACTTTGATTTCTGCCACGCCACAACGGCTGGCCAGCAAACGGATGCGGTACTGTGTAACCAGATTCTGAACCGGGGCCGGCAGCGGGCCGAAACGGTCTTGTATCTCCTCGGCGAGGCGATCGCCGAAGTCGACGACCAGATGCTGATTAGCTTCGTCGAACAGCACGAGGTAACCGCCGCCGAGTTGAAGAAAGCGATCCGTCGGGCGACGATCACCGGCCTGGTCAACCCGGTCCTCTGCGGCACTGCTCTCAAGA
>CBDURX010000218.1:0-4936 GCA_965369485.1 uncultured bacterium
CGGTTCGCTGCATCGAGAGGGTTACCAGGTTATTCCGCTCTGCTTGACACTCACCGCGAACCGTCTCGACCCTTCACGACCTGTCTATGTCATGCAGGCCATAGAACTGTACGACGAGCTCGGCAGGAGCGAAGCTGCCGCCCGCCTGGGGGAAGAGCTGGATGAGGGCATGCAGCCATACCTCATGATGCTAGGGGAAAAGGGAATGTATGGTCGCGGTATTACCCCAACATCATCGCCAAGGTATGACCGTACCATGAGTCGTTTGGCAACGGATGGTGACCATCGCGGAGAATACATCATGGGACCATTTCTGGACGAAATGAAGGCTGTTCCGATTCAAAACGAGTAACAGAGATAAGATGAGCGCTGCCAGATCATCCTTCACCATAGACGTGCATTTTAAGACATCACATATTGCAAAAATCCCTGTTCAACATATCAAATCATGAATGCGTATATGCATAGCCAGTCTCCTGATCCTCGACCGGTCCCTTCGGGTCGATTTTTCCCTTCCACGCACTCCAAGGGTATCAGTCGGTCTTCTGAGGAGCCATCGGTCACAGCGCTGCCCCCCCCCATGTAGGTCACCGCGGGCCTGCATTGCGTTTACATGATGTGAGAGGGGAAATCCCTGGAAGTCTTTTTACGAGGTTTGGCTGCGTATAAGTAGAATCTCTCCAACCCATTCCACGAAAAAGCAGCTCGACTGATTGAGAGTCGTTCTGGGACGAGAAGACTGGCATAGAACTTGAACTTAACACGGCAATTCTTCCCACAGTGGGATCGCGGATCCACGCTGAAAATCCGCGTGTACGCGAGTGAGACAAGCACACTGTGTCGAATAGAACCAACCGGAAGGGAATTGCCGTGCGGTCGCCACTACTTAAAACGATTATCGGATTGGGCTGGGGACTCCTCGCTACGGTACTCATTCCTGCGTACGCAGCGGCCGGACCTTTCACCCGTCTACAAGTCCTGTTGCCCGGAGAGACCGAGGCACCGGGTACAGTCACCGGCAAGCTTGGAACTCCCGACGACCAGACCGTGGGTACTTCCTTCACGTTCATGGTCAGGGCATGCGACGACGAGTGGTACACTGTCGATACCGTTTCCGATGTCGTTCAGATCGATTCATCCGATGAGAGTGCGACATTGCCAGCCAACGCCACCCTCGTCACCGGCGAGGTCTGGCTTACCGCCACCCTCAACGCGGCAGGATCCTTCACGCTTGCTGCCGTCGATCTGAGCGATCCCACGATACCCCAGGCAGTATCTGCCAATGTGTCCGCCATGCTTCTGCAAGGGTTCGAATTCTCCGCGATCAATCAGAAGAATCAATACGCGGGGCAACCCATGGACATCACCTTGACGGCCGTCAACCCGAACGGTGAGGTGGTGACCGGTTACTCCGGCCCGATTCAATTGTGGGAATTGACGAGCTTCGGCGTGGGCAGGATCGAGCCCGAGGTCGTCGACCTGGTAGCGGGGGTCTGGTCAGGATCGGTGACCAATTACCGTGCCGACGAGACGAGTATCAACCGTGGCAACGTCAACATCTACGCCTTCCTGGCCAGTCAACCGGCCAAGAACGGCACCAGCGATCCGTTCACCGTTCATCCTGGGCCGTTTGTTCGGGTGCAGTTAGTCGTTCCCGGCCAGGATCCGTTACCGGGTAGCGTGGACGGGGTGACAGGGACACCGGCGACGCAGGGCGCGACCCAAGATTTCCAGGTCGATGTCTTCGCGACGGATCTTTACTGGAATCCCCTGCCCAGCGGAGACACGGTCAGGATCATCTCCAGCGATCCCGGGGCGAGCACGCCGGTCACGACCGCTCTGACCGATGGTTACGCGCAGTTCACCGTGTACCTGGCGACCATCGGCGCCCAGACGCTGTCGGTCACGGATCAGACCAACGGTTCGATTCAGGGCATGACCAGTGCTCCCATCCAGGTCATACCCAGTGCGGCTCATCACTTCGAGATCGACGCACTGCCAGCGATTGTAACGGCCGGGGATCCCGTTGCGGTTACCATCCGCGCAACAGACGCCGGCGGCAACACCCTGCCCGATTACGACGGTGATGCCATGCTCTCCGCCAATACGGGTCCAGGATCCATTTCGCCCGAAGCGATCATTTTCAGCGCCGGACAGTGGAGCGGGGAAATGTTGTTCCGCGGGGCAGGGGGAGCGGTTCAGTTCACCTGCGCGGATTATTCCACGCCACCTCACATAGGGACCAGCGCCAGTTTCCAAGTGGCACCAGGACCTTACGCCGGTTTGCAGGTGATCTTACCCGGCCAGACGCCTCAAGGTGGCACCACCACGGGATTCAGCGGCACTCCCGACGACCAGTTTGCTGGCAGCGCCTTCGACATGCAGATCCGTGCGGTGGACAGCTACTTCAACCGGGTCAGTGGTATCGACAACCGGATCTCGCTGACGTCGACCGACGCCAACATGGCTAAGCCCTCGGATCCTACCCTGAACAACGGTGAGGTCTTCATCCCAGTAACCCTGTACAGGGCCGGTAACCAGACCATCTCGGCGGCGGACCTGGATTCCACCGGTATCGAGGCGTACACCTCGAGTGAAGTTAGTGTGCTCGCCGGGCCCTACGCGCGGTTCCTGTTGCTGGCCCCAGGCGAGGAGGTTGCTCCCGGGGCAGGAGACGGCCGCAGTGGCGCCGCTACGGATCAGTCCATCAACTTCGCCTTCACGGTCACTGTTTATGCCACTGACCAGTGGTGGAACCCCGTTGTTGGGGTCAGCGACGTCGTTCGTATCACCTCGAGCGATCCCCTGGCGGAACTTCCACCGGACACTCCCCTGGTCGACGGACAGGTCGGTCTGAGTATCCGCCTGTCCACCGGCGGTTTTCAGCAGATCACCGCGTCAGACGTGAACCAGCCGTCCGTTCCCAGCAGTACGACGCAGGTACGCGCCATTTCCAGCGGGTTGCATCTCGAAGCCGAGGTATTCCCCACCACCGTCCAGGCCGGCGAACCATTCACCCTCACGGTCAGTGTCACCAACGATGCGGGCAGCGTGATCCAGGAGATCAACTCCTTCGTGGACGTGGAGGTGCGCAATGCCTCCACACAGGAGTCGGGACTGGGAACCCTACTCAATACCCATTTCCAGTTGCTACAGGGAGAACGCAGCATCTCCGAGACCTACACCTACACCGAATCCATTGTCTTGATCGTGACCGACGATGCCGGCAACGACCCGGCGGTGACCGACGTCATCACCATCTTGCCCGGTGCGCCGGCGTCCATCACGCTTACAAGTGAGCCGACCTGGGTCCGGGCGAACAAGCACGCCACGGTCAGCGCCAGGGTCGAGGATGCTTACGCCAACGGAGTTCCCGTCCAATCGGTCGATTTCGAACTGGTCAGCGGACAGGGCATTCTTACGCCTCTCGATATCGAAACGGGGGACGATGGTGTGGCCAGGGCCGATTTTCTGAGTCCGCGTTTTCCGGAAGTCGACCGTATCCGCGCCACGGCCGGTGCTCTGGTGGCCGAACTCGACCTAGAGACCGCTCTGGTCGATCCGAATGCCGCCGGTGGCAGCGTGACCAATTATCCCAACCCCTTCCACCCCAACGAAGCCCCGACCACAATCGCCTACGTGCTCGATGACAATGCCAGGGTCAGACTCAGGCTCTTCACCTTGAGCGGTGGACTCGTGCTCGACTGGGAATACGCGGCGGGAGATCAGGGCGGCCTGTCTGGACTGAACGAGGTCCAGTGGGACGGACTAAACGGTAACGGAGAACCCGTCGCCAGCGGCGGGTACGTCCTCTTCATCGAGGCCGAGGGTAATGGTGCAACGCTACACGTCATGCGACGCAAGATCGGTGTCGTGTGGTAGTTCAGGAGACGCCATGAACGCCAGCATTTTGTATCGAGATCGCAAGTGGATGTCAGTCATGACCCTGACGTTCGGAGTGGCCTTGTTCATCGGTGTGACCGTGTGCGCCGAGGAACCCAATGAGGGTGCCCCGGGAGACTGGCTCTCCCGTTACGCCAGTCCCCGTTCCGTCGGGCTCGGAAGTGCCTTCGTGGCCGTGGCCGACGAGCCGATGGGGGCCTTGTGGAATCCGGCGGGCCTCTCCTGGCTGAATCAGAACGAGGTGCAGGTCGGAACCGTACGGCTTTTCGAGGACACCTCTATCAACAGTCTGAGTTTTGCCGTACCTGCACAGCATTTGCCAAGTTTCGGACTGACCCTGCTCTCCTTGAAATCCGGGGAGTTTCAGCAGACGAACGAACTGAACGAGACGCTGGGAGAATTTACCGCGGGGGATTTCGCATTCCTGTTGACCGCGGCCAAGAACCTCTCTACCCGCTGGTCGGTGGGTGCGAATCTCAAGGTCGTCCGTCAGAGTATCGAAGATTTCAACGCCAGCGGTGTGGGCGTCGATCTCGGCGTAATGGGCCAACTGACCGATGCGCTGCGGTTGGGTGCTTCCGTCCTCAATTTGGGGGGACCGTCCCTCACCCTGCGTGAGGTCGACGAGTCCTACCCTGAAGAATTCCGAGGCGGGTTGTCCTTGAGCTTGTTGGGAGGAAACGGGCTGATCTCGGCCGAAGTGGCCCACCGTGACGGCCCTGGCACGAATTTGCGGGCAGGCACCGAATTCTGGATCCTCTCCAGCTTGGCTCTACGGCTGGGCTACTACATCGAGGACGTTGCCGGTGGATTCAGCTACCGCTTCACCAACGGACTGCAGTTCGACTACGGCGTATCGGACCACGAACTGGGTGTGATGCACCGTTTCGGTCTTTCCTACCGCTTCGGAGGCTTCTACGCCAGCTCCCAAGCAACGCCCGAGGTGTTCTCCCCCACCGGGCAGCAACCCATCACCAAATTCCTTCTGACAACACGTACGAAGGCCGATGCCCAGGATTGGCGCCTCGGCATC
>CBDURX010000219.1:0-4918 GCA_965369485.1 uncultured bacterium
AATGTCGGGTTCCGGGTCCTGGATGAGATGGCCTGCCGACGAGAACTCTCCTTCACCAGGAGTGGCAATCTGTATGCCTGGACGGAAGAGGACAGTGTCCGGGGCAAGTTAGTGCTCCTGAAGCCTCTGACCTACATGAATCTGAGTGGTTCGGCCGTGTTGGCCTGGGCAGAGCGTAGTGGCGTCAGGTTGGTGGGAGTGTTGCCGGCCGAGGCAGATACTGCGGCCGTGACCGGGGGCGATTCCGGACCCGATGCTCTGGCTACGACCCGCGTAATTCTCAATCCGATAGTTGTTTGTGACGATCTGACCCTCCCTCTGGGCAGTTTGCGCATCCGGGCGCGTGGCAGTGCGGGTGGCCAGAAGGGACTGGCAGCTATCATCGAGGCCGTTGGGGGCCAGGACTTCCCCCGCGTAAGACTCGGTATCGGTCCCCGGCAACGGAGTCTCGACCCGGAGGATTGGTCAGGTTATGTCCTGCAGCCTTTCGCGCCGGAGGAAGAAGAGATTGTGGCTGCCCTGGTGACCTACGCAGCTGATGCTGTGGCCTGCCTGTTGGTTGCAGGGGTGCAGAAGGCCTCCACGACCTTCAACCGCCGTGGAGAGGCCTGACACGGTACCCGCCCGACTTGCCTTTTTGGCCGGGAGAGGGTATATTCTCCCCTTGCCGCCGCTGGCAGATCCCGCGTCGGTAAAAACTAACCAGCCATAATGAGCTGGGAACACACGTCCCTACCCGGGCTGACGCAGGCATGAAATGAACGTGCCGAACTGCGAATAGAGTTCCGGGTCATCCTGACCGAAGGGAGGTGCATCCAGTGCACAAGTACGAACTCGTGTTTATTCTCAAGGCGGACCAGCCCGAGTCCGAGATGCAGGCGCGTGTCGACAAAGCCGCCGCCATTCTTGCCGAGCATAAAGGTGAGATCATGCATCAGGACCACTGGGGTATTCGCCGCCTGGCCTACGAGATCCAATACCAAGGAAAGGGCGACTACATGTTGTTGAAGTTCCGCAGTGAGGGCACGGCCCTGGCGGAACTCGACAAATTCCTGCGCCTCGACGAAAAGGTCTTGCGGCATTTGATCGTCAGGGACGAGGAGTGGGCGGAACGCAATCGCGTTGCTATGGCAAAACGACGCAAAAGGCCGCGGGAATCGGAATCCACAGTTGCCGATAAATAGTACGAGGATTTCGCGGAGCTGTCTCGGCTGAGAGACTCCGCTGGCACGTTGCTGAGAAGGAGTGGGCCACATGGCCAGGAAAAACCTGAGACTGAAAAAGAAGAAGAAGAAGAAGCGCAGACCAGGAAAGCAGAAGGAGTGCTACTTCAGCAAGACCGGGATGGTGGCCATCGATTACAAGGATGAGGGGTTTCTCCGGAAGTTCGTCACCGAGCGTGGCAAGATTGCGCCACGGCGCAACACCGGCACCACGGCGAAGTACCAACGCCTGCTCGCCATCGCGATCAAGCGTGCGCGTCATTTAGCGCTCTTGCCATACGTGAGAGAGTACTACCGGTAGTTACTGGTTGCTGGAGTGGACATGTCCGTTCCCCGGGTCGCCTATCCTGTTTGTGTGGCCGTGGCAACCATCGGTGCGACGGCTGTCGTGGCACGCACGGGGGACGGAATTGGACTCGGGTCGCTTTTACTGGGACTCGTACCGCTGGTGGTCCCAACGATCTGGTCTATTTCCATGCTGGTGGGAGGGGAGCCGCACCGGCAACTGCTGGCGGCTGGGGCAGCACTCCTTGTCATAGCGGCGCTCAGCCCCGGTGGGGTGGCTCTGACCATGGTATCCTACATGGCCAGTGGCCTGCTATTGGGGTGGGGGTTACAACAGCGCTGGCGTCCCGACGTGGTTCTGGGGCTGGCTCTACTGCCACTCGCGGTCATCGCGATCTGGGCTCTGGCACATTGGCCTGGTGAGCAGGCCCTGAGCGATTTCGGCACAGAATTGACCAAGACCATGCGCGAGGGGTTACCGGCTGGTAGCGACGAAACCGCGCGACAAGCTTTACTGACGGAGTACGAACGGTTCATCAGCATGTCCATGCGGATACTGGCTAGCATCTGGCCGGCCATGGTTTTGCTGGGACTCATGAGTCATACCTGCCTGGTTTATCTGATGGCGCGTTGGATTGTGAGGAGTCTCGACAAGGAATTGCATTTGCGTCCCCTACCGCCGTTTCACTCCTGGGAGGTGCCGTTCTACCTGGTCTGGGTTCTGGCGTGCGGTCTGGTGTTGATCATCCTACGGGTGGGACTCTTGCCACGCATCGGATTAAATATCGTAGTGGTCGCGTCGTTTTTTTTCAGCGTGCACGGTCTGGCGGTGCAGGTCAACTTGCTCGGACGTGTGCTGCCGCCCTGGCTACGCATACTTTTCTGGACGGCAGCGGCCTTCTTTTTCGCGCCGCTGATCATGGCGAGTAGTGCTCTGCTGGGGCTGTTCGACCAGTGGATGAACCTGCGCCGTTTTCCTGGACCAGCGGGAGCCAAGCCCTCCTCCTGAGAGGCGCTGGATCGCGGTTTGCCGGATGGTGGGGCAGTACCATACCGACGAAGGTGGTTGACGATGGAAGTGTTACTGTTGAAAAACGTGGACAATCTGGGCGATATGGGCCAGATGGTCACCGTGCGTGCGGGCTACGCCCGGAACTATCTCATCCCCAAGGGATTCGCCGTGGTGGCAAACCAGAGCCAGCGGCGGGTTTTTAAGGAGAGCCTGCGCCAGGAGGTTTTACGGGACAAGAAGCGCAAGCGGAACGCCGAAGGCATTGCAGCCAGCCACCAGGAGTTATCCTGTACCATCACCGTCCAGGCTGGTGAGGACGACCGTCTGTTCGGCTCGGTGACCACCCGGGATATCGCCGCCGCCATGCTCGATCAGGAGATCGAAATCGATCACAAGCAGGTCGAACTCGAGGAACCTATCAAGCAGCTAGGCGTTTATAGCGTGCCTGTGAGGTTGCATCCCGAGGTTGAAGTGCCGGTCAAGGTCTGGGTGGTCAAGGCGTAGAACAACAGCCTAATCCGGGCGAAACCTCGAGCAGATCAAGGAGTGCGGTGCGGATGGTGGCCAGTACTGCCGGCAACACCTGTGATGGGTTCTGTGTGATCATGGCTGGTGGCCGGGGGACGCGGTTCTGGCCTTTGAGCCGGGCTCGTCGCCCCAAGCAGCTCTTGGCGCTATGCTCGCAGAAGTCCCTCCTTCGCGAGACCTGCGACCGTGTTATGCCACTGGTAGGGCCGGAGCGAATCCTCGTGATCACGAGTGCGGCCCTGGTCGCAGACACACTGCGTGAACTTCCCGAGCTGCCTGCAACTCACATTGTCGGTGAACCTCACGGATGTAATACAGCGCCTTGCGCCGCCCTCGGCGTCAGCCTGGCTGAGCGTCTGGCCGGCACGGTCCCGGTCGCCCTGCTCCCTGCCGACCACTGGATCCCCGACGCGGAACTCTTCCGCACCCAACTCGCGGTGGCTTTCCAACATGCCACCGATACCGGCAAGGCGGTCACCTTCGGCATTACTCCCACCCGCCCCGAAACCGGGTATGGTTACCTGGAGGTGGCCTCGACAGCGACCAGCAAGCCGGTGCGGAACGAAACTGGTCGCGACATCGCTGGTGTCGCCGGCGAACCGTTGACCGGTGAGCGATTCATCGAAAAGCCGGATTTGGCCACGGCCGAGGTGTACCTCGCGAGTGGCCGTCACTACTGGAACAGCGGCATGTTCGTTTGGGACAGCAAGAGTTTCGCAATAGCCTTGGCTGAGCATCTGCCCGCCGTCGCTGACGCCTTGGCGGCGCCGGTGCATGCTTATGGCGGCAACGGCTTTGCCGATGCCCTGACCACGGCTTACGAGAGCTGCCCCTCCATTTCCATCGATCATGGGATCATGGAACAGTTGACCACCTTTTCCGTCTTCAAGGCCGCATTCAGCTGGTCAGACATCGGCAGTTGGGATGTGTGGGGGAATCTGACGAACGCACTTCCGGGGGGCAATCGAGGGCTGGCTCGACTTTACGAGGTAGACAGTCGTAGCAACGTGATCTACGCCCCCGACAAGGCAGTCGTTCTGGTAGGTGTGGACGATCTCATCGTTGTCGACATGCCCGACGCGCTCTTGATCTGCCGGGGGGAGGACGCCCAACGCATTCGGGAAGTGACGGAACGGCTCGCACGAGAAGATCGTCAAGACTTGTTGTAAGACTGCGCCGCCGTCGGCGGCGAGGTGTAGAAAGGAGTAAGGTGAATCCATGACAGCCAAGCGGTTGATACCCCTGGTGTGCTCCACTCTGGTTCTGGGTCTGTCCCTTCTCGGGGTGATGTCTTGCCAGCAGGAACAGAGTGGAAAGGCGAATCCTTACACAGACGTACCTGTCTTCGGGAACAGCTTCGAGGAATTTTCCCCCGTTCTCTGCAAGGTCGGTGATCTGGAGATCACCCAGAACCAACTGGATCTACGGTACGAGGAACTTCCCCGCAGCCTCAAGGCGCGTTATTCAGGTAAGGATTGGGAGAAGCGGTTTCTCCGTTACATGGTGGACGAAGTGCTTCTGTATGAGGAAGCCTTGCGTCGCGAGCTGTACAACGATCCGGAAGTGGCCCAGCACCTCATCTCACAGCGGCGTTCGGTTCTCAAGAACGCTCTGCGGAGCCGGTCCCTGCTCAAGGATTTGCAACCCACCGAGGAACAGATCCGGGTTCATTACGGGCGTAACAAGACCAATTACACGCGTCAGGGCACCTTGCACGCCCGCACCATCGTCTGCGTCGACAAGGAAAAGGCCTTCGAAGCCTACGATCGGATACGGCAGGGTGGACGAAGCGGGCATTGGGCCCGTGTCGTGGCTGACTTCTCCACCAATTTCGAGTCGGCGAAGCTGGCAGGTGATTTGGGTTGGTTCA
>CBDURX010000220.1:0-4916 GCA_965369485.1 uncultured bacterium
TCGTTTCGGCAGGAACACCGGCGGCTACTGCCGTGGCGGCCTGCTCAGCGGCAAGTTCTGCCGGAGTCTTGGGAGGTGCAGGTATCTCTGTCTTGATGGTCATGGCCGCTTTACTCCAATTCTGGTTGGGGGCTGAGTTGGAGGACGCGCCGTCTGACCCGTCCTGGTTTGAAACAATGTTGTTAACCTCATCGTTGTAAGACACGATTTCGTTGATCATGTTGACGCCCAAGGCTTCCTCGGCAGTAAACATCTTGCCGGTTGCCAAGTTCTCTGCGACGTAATCTCGCGGGAGGCCCGTGTTGTCAGACACCGCACCGATGAAAGACTGGTATGAGCGTTCCATGCTTGCATCGATCTGTGCCTTGGCAGGGGCGCTGAGCTTCTCGAAGGGAGTAGCCAGTGCCTTCTCATCTCCCTTGCGCATCACGGTGTGCTTGATGCCCGCCTTCTTGAATGCCTCTACGTACTCGGTGTGCACGGCAATAACGCCGATGGAGCCCACTTCGGCGTGCTCGGACGCCATGATCGGATCACCCGCAGACCCAAGCCAGTACGCAGCCGAGGCCATCTCACTGGAGGTGTGAGTGCTTACCGGAATACCGGCTTCCTTGGTGGCTTCAATCGCTTCGGCACCGATCTCGATACCCTTCGCCATGCCGCCGGGGCTGTCCACGTCCAGCAACACGTCAGTCACGCCTCCATCCGCCGTAATCGTTGCCAAGACGTTGGACAAAGTCTCATACGTCATGATGCCGAACATGCGGGTCAGCCAGTTCTCTTTGGACGCCAGCTTCCCCTTGATCGGAACGATAGCCAGGCTGCCCTCCATATTGATGAAGTCCGCATATTCGCCAAAGCGCTCGTCCGTGGCGTCACCGGTGGTGGTCCCCAGCCGCTCCATCACAGAGCTGGGCACGCCGTTCAACTCATAGTTGTTCAGCATGTCGATGTCTTTCATGAACTCGTGGGCCGATTCAGCGGACCCGATCCAAAGCAAAACGCCGTGCTCGTTGTATATATTCATAGTTACTGACTCCTGCCGCCGCCACGGGTCGGCGTATCTGGTTGCATGGCCCTGCCCATCGGGTCCGCGTTGGGTGACACTTCATCGGCGCGGTTCTGACTGGCACTGTCTCTGAAGAATGTCCCGCTCAGTTCCGGAGACCCCGGCAGCCGCGGTGGCAGGCCCAGCTCGAAATTCGCCTCGTCATCGGTGATCATGCCCAGCGACAGCTGGTCCAGAACCCGGTCCTGCTTCATCACCTTGAACGCTTCCAGCTCGTCCTCGGGGCGCAGGTTGATCGGATTGAAGTCGGCCTTCACGTACACGTCGACACCAAACAGGCGCACAGCAAGTGTCAGTGCACGGCTCATGAAGCCGGACACAGCTTTCTGCGAGGCCTTTGCCACCTGCAGGAAAATGAGTGATTCGGTATTCGACAGGGATTGAGAGCCCTGCAGCCGGAGGCCGAGGATAGAGGGGTGCGACTTGAGGCTGGTGGCGGTCATGCCGGCCAGCACTTGCAGCAGCTGGGTGTAGTCCGCCTTGCTGCTCTTGGCCTGCTGCAGCTCTGTCTCGGCCACGTCATAGATGACCAGCGCCTCTTCAGGCTCAAGCGAGCTGAGCACTGTCTGCAGGTCGTCCCGTACCTTCTCCATGTAGGACTGCATCTCGGACTCTGAACCCTGAATCTTCTCAGGGGCAGCGGCCCGGACAGACTCTGCATTCAGGGTGGCGACGGTGCGGGTGTGGCCAGAGTTACGGACCACCCGGCGCATGTCCTGGATGAACTCCATGTAATGGAACACCGTGGACAGGCCCGCCTCCAGCATTGAACGTGCGTAGGGTGCATCAGCACCCAAGTGCGATTCAATGATCCAGAAGTTCGGGATATCCAGAGGGACGTCTTCAGGGGTGAGGCCGCGCTGTATCGGGTACTTGGTCCCGTCGCCGCGTGATTTCAGGACGATGGTCTCATAGGCTACGACCTGTATTCGCTCCGGCAGCCTCGCCTTGTCCATCACCAGCTCACCGGCTATGGCACCGGTCAATACAACTTCACGCAGGGCCGTCTCGAGGATGGAGTCCATCGGACGCCGGTCTGCATAGCCTTTGGTGTAATCGGTGAGGGTGTTCATCCTCGCCAGTACACCGCTCGCCACCTGCGTGGCCTCATAGTCGAATCGGTGGTCAGTGCTGGAAAACGCCCGGACCTTCATGCCGGAGTTCGCAACCTGCACCAGGTCGTAGACCGCCGCGGACAGCGTGCCGTCCAAACGGCAAGCCAGGCGCAGGGCCTGTACAATTTTGTTGGTAGCGCGGATATCACGGACGGTGGCACCGTCAATGATGTTCAGCTGGTCACGCTGAGAGACGTCAGTCCCTTTCTTGACGGGGCTGACAGAGGTCGCGGAAGTTGCCTTACCTGCCAGTCGCCTGGGAAGTACGGTCTTCGTCGGTGTTAAAGCCATTCAGTCGCTATCCGCAGTTGAAACGGGGTTCCCGTTCCTCTAGTCCCTTGATCGTTGCCTTTGCAGGCAGGGGCAATGCGGGTACAACTATTATTTTCGGCTTATGACTGAGAAGGGTGGCTGCCACACTGGCAAAAAACAGTGTGTGAGCGTAGTGGTCCGGGCCAGTATTAACCCAAGACTCCACCTCTTTCCCAGACCCGTCTATGCGGGTTACTTTCTTCAAACTATCCAGATGGGCCTTGTATGTCAACATATCCGGCCCTCTGCAGAACCGGTGTAGCCCATTATTTACCTTTCTCGCCGCCTCACTGATGATCCCTGTGCGGTCTGCCAGCGCCACATGGTTCTCTTCATCGAGGTCAACAAATGACAGTTTTGGCTTCGAGACGGATCGATAGTAACAGGCAAACGCCTTGTCGTCTGGTAATTTTTCAATTACAGCCAAGGCTTGCGTCCATTCCGGCCCGGCATCGATGACCGTGATCAACGATCCGTACCACTGGTGAAGCTCTGCCACGCGCATCGGTAACGAGTCCTGCGAGACGATCTTCACCCGCTCGTAGTAGATAACGTCCAGCCCACGGAACTCGTTCAGCCTGGCCACCGTGATCCACGAGGTCTTGCCGACGTCCACACCGATGACCGTATTTCTCGCACACCCCGGCATGGGCGGGACCTGCTGCAGGCAGAATGCCTTCTCCACCGCCGCCTTGATAAACGAGGTCTCGGCGTCCTGGAAGTCCTTGCCCAGTTTGAAATTCACCCAGTCAGCCTTGCGATCAAAGTCGTCCAGAGAACGCAGCGTGCGTGACACCGGGTTGATGGTCGGCACGTCGAACGGCTGCACCTGGTAGCCTGAACGCACCTCGTCCGGCTTCGCCGCCACCCACTGCCGGCGGCTTGGATCTGCTAAATTAGCTACATTTAGCTCTTGTTTACACTTCGGACACTCGAGGTAGGCATCATCAAACCGGTACCGCGGATCAGTCAGGTCCTCTCTTTCAAGGTCCTTCAGCACATGGCCGTCGAACCCCGGGATCACCACATCATCCTCGAACACCGGTACCTGCCACGTCTCACAGTGGCAGCACTTGACGGCATACCAGCTCTGGGAAGACTTCTCGAACAGCAGGGAGATCCCGAACCCGGACACTGTCGGTGTGGAAAACCGCCGGCGGATAATATCCTCCTCTTTCACATGGCCCAAGCGCGAGGTGAATGACGTCAGGGTGGTCTGATCACTGAAGTCGACCTCGTCGTGGATCAGGATATCCGCCGGTACCGAGATCGCCGCGGTCTGGGTAAAGGTGCCCCGGATGTACAGGAACGAACCGCCGATCTTCTTCAGCGAGGTGTTATCGGTGTCCGGGTCTACCTTGTGCCGCAGCTCGGGCGAGGACTCGATGACCGGGTCGAACCTACTTTTTACGAAAGTAGTGGCGAACCCACCGGTCGGCAGGGTGTAGATCGCCGTCGAGTTCGGGTTGATGTCGATCATCCCCAAGGTGGCGCGTACCGCTATCTCTGATAACCCGACTTGAGAGCACTTCTTGACCACCATGTCGTTGGCCGAGTCGTTGACGATATCCAACTGGAACTCGTGCTCGTCGAACGACCAGTGCTTGGTTGTGTCCTTCGGGTGCCTGGTGTTGTTGACGATCCACTTCGACATGTGGGACAAATCCACACCAGACGATATCCCCGCCCGGATACGCTCGAGAAACGATCTCGCCAGGCTGTCCATTACTGTTCTTCAAGCTCCATCCTCTCTTCCAACCGCTGCATGACGTCCTCTTGCAGGTCCGGATCAACGTCTTTTAACGCCTCCACCACGGATTGCTCCAGCTTGCGTAGCCGGTCCATGTTCATGACGTCCTTGTGGTACTTCATCAGGGATGCCAGCAGCGTGCTGCCCGAGGAGATCACCTCCTTGGCCTCCCGCGAGGAGATTCCCTCCTTGATGTTCCCCTGTGCGTCAAACACATGCGCTCGGATCGCCCGCACCGCCTTGATCTGCGCAGCCATCTCGCCCGCCAGATCAAACGAGGCGTCGTAGTTCACCTCTTGGGTCACCACAGGAGGGGGAGGCTCAAACAGCGCCAAGGCAGCCTTCAGCTTCATCTTCTGCTGATTGGACAAGTACTTAATGTGCTGGCACAGGTGCATCACTGTGCTCTCAAGGTCCTCTGACAGCACCGACACAAACCCGGTATCGATACTGGGCGGCGGCGGGATCGCTCCCGAGGGCGCCGGCGGCGCCCCCGGTGGCGGCGGCGGCCGGATGCCAGGAGGAGGTAATGGATTACTTGCCTTCATGTTCATTACCGCAGGCCTCCTTCAGCCAGCCCGCCATGTCAGGGAACTCGTACAGGAAGCAGACTTGGTCGTGCGGACCCAGCCACCTCCATAGACGGTTTACGTATACGCACATTTCGTCA
>CBDURX010000221.1:0-4914 GCA_965369485.1 uncultured bacterium
CCGGACGCCAACCTTCTGAACCCAGCCGTCATGAACTGGTCCCGGGTGGTAACCATCGCCCTGGCCATGGCACTGATCACCGCCATGATGACCGCCTGGCACTGCATCCACCCGCCGGCCGCGGCCACCGCCATGCTGGGTGCCATGGGCTACCTGGCCGAGCCCGCCCAGGCTGCGGGGCTGGTGGGGGCCGCCATCCTGCTGGTACTCGAAGCCATCATCTTGAACCGCTTGCTCGGAGGTTTGCCCTATCCCCTCTGGCAATCCGATCCTGGCCTGATGCGCCAGTACGGCGCTTTCGCCGGCCTGTCCGGACACCACAACACATACTGGCACCACCTCGCCGAGCGGATCCTGCAACGACGCTGAGCCATTTGATTCCATCACTTAGCAGAGTTTGTTCAACGCACCGCGAAAGGGGTCGCCCGCTCCATCACGCCCACGTAGGTACTGTCCTGGCGCATGGCAGCCACGAACCAGATGTGCTCGCCAGCCAGGATCTCGTCCCCTTCCGGCAAGTGGTACTCCGTCCCGGCGAAGGTGCCGAGATGACCGCGGTCCAGGTAGACGCGGTAGCTGTCCGCCTCTGCCACGGCACTCCAGCGGAAACTGCCCACCGGCATCGTGGCGATCTGACCAGGCCACGGCTCGAGGGCGGACACTGCCTTGCGCACGGAGAGTGTCTGTGCACTGCTGGTACTGTCAGCAGCTATCTCGTAGCGCCGGTCCGCCTCTTGGCTGAAGAAGACATAATCGTCGTCGGCCAGGTAACCCGGATGCAACAGATACCAACCCACGGGAAGGTCTGAAAAAACGTAACGCCCCAGGGAGTCGGTGACCGCCACCTGTCCCACCAGACCGACCCCGGATGTCGGCTCCAGTACGTCCGGCGGGGGACTGGATAATCCCTTGCCTGTTCCCGGCGCCTTTTTCCGACCCGGATCGTAGGGGCCGGGAGTGGCGGCGATGCCCACCAACAAATCCGGGACCGGCTCGCCGAGATAGGTCACCTGCCCTGTCAGAGCCCCCGTGGCGGCGGAATGTAACGGTTGCAACTCGATGCGGACGCCACTGATATCCACGTTGATATCGCCGTGGGACGGCTGGTGGAACCAGGTGAGTGGGACGTAACCCTCCCTGCTCACCACCAGCGGCTGGATCTGGAAAATGTTCTGTGTCATGTCATCGTAGGCGAAGGGGATGTCGGCCACCAGGAACTGACCGTCCACGCCGGTGACATCGTCGCTGACCCACAGCAGGCCGGCGTAACCACTGACGTGGGAAGGCAAGCTGATGAAGGCGCGGGCGAGGGGTTCGCCCGTATCCGCCGCGACAATCGTGCCGGCGATGCGCGGCAGCACGTCTTCGTAGTGGGCACTGGTGAAGGTGAGGATGGTCACCTCGGCCGCCGGGACTGGTGGCGTGCGAAACGGTGCGACGAGGCCGTCGTCGGATTGGCCGGCCCCGGCTCTCGCCTCGGCAAAGTTCTTGGCCACCGGTATGCGGAACGACCCTGGCTGATGAAAGATGCCGATGCCGCCCCCAGGATAAGCGAGCAGAGCGTAGCGCCCATCCGGCAGATCGTGGAAGTGGGCGCGACCCGCAGCATCGGAACGGACAGGATCGCGCACAGCTCGGTTTCGCTCGGCGTCCATGAGGACCAGCTTCACACCTTCCTGGGGCGTGAAATCCTCCATGTCTAACAGTTCGACCTCTACACGTCCGATATCGTCCGGCGGGGATGGCGAATCCTCACTGCAACCGGAACCGGACAAACCGAGAGCCAGCAAGCTGGTCACTGCGAGTAAACATCGAGGGCAATGCGCCATGGGTCGCTCCTTACCACATCGAGGGCGGGATTGCCTTTTCACCCGGATTACCTAAAAATAGTCCATCGGCGGCAATGGACCCAGATTAAACGGCACCGGCCGGGCTGCTGCCGGCAGAACATGGGCTGGAGGAGAAGCGAGGCCCGTGATATCGTTGCGCCGGCAGAGTACGGTCGGACCGCACACAGCCGAGGATTGGCAGTTATACTGAAGGAACGTTCATGACGAGATTCTCGAGCCCAACAACAGGACTGCTCGGCGGGCTGTTCGTCCTGTTTGCAGCCGCCTCGGTTCTCGGCGACCCCGCCGGCGATGGGAGCGCTGACTCCCTCGGACACATCCAGATCGTCGAGAGCTGGCCCATAGAGACCAATCTCGACCTGCCGGTTATTCCCGACGCCCTGGACATCTGGCTACAGATGATCCGGTCGGCCCGCAGCAGTATCGCAATCGAGACCTTCTACTTCAGCGAACGTCCCGAGGCTCCCGGAGCGCTAGCCGTCATCCTGACAGCCCTGGAAGAGGCCGCCGCGCGGGGCGTGCTCATCCGAGCACTGTGCGACGCCAAATTCTACGAGACCTATCCCGAAATCCCCGATCGGCTGGGCCGTCTGCCCGGTGCCGCTTCACGCCTCTTCCCCGCGCGCAGTCTCTGGGGCGGAGTCCAGCACGCCAAGTACTTCATCGTGGACGGCGATCAGTTCTTCCTCGGTAGCCAGAACTGGGACTGGCGGGCCTTGGAGCACAATCACGAGCTTGGGGTTTGGGTCAGGGATCCACAACTGACGGCAACTTTGCAGAGTATGTTCGAGCTGGACTGGGCGCTGGCCGGCGATCCGATCGACTCACGGGAGGATCGTCCGCCGCCGGCACAACTACCTACACGGCTGCTGACCGGCGACGGCGACACGGTAACCGCCAGGCTCGCCGCCAGCCCGAGCGGTGAACTGCCGACCGGCATCCCCTGGGACGAGCCACTGCTGGTGGAGATGATGGACACGGCCCGAACCGAACTGCGCCTGCAGTTACTCTCGTACAATCCCGCCGACAGGGACGGTGTGTTCTACGAAGTTCTGGAGAATGGACTGCGCCGGGCGGCGGCCCGCGGGGTCACGGTACAGATCATCCTCTCCAACTGGGCCAAGCGCCGGACCACGCTGCCGCACATCCAGAGCCTGGCCGCCGTGCCCAACATCGAAATCAGGTTTACCAACATCCCGGCCTGGTCGGGCGGTTTCGTCCCCTACGCCCGGGTATCACACGCGAAGTATCTGGTGGCCGACAGTACGGCCTGCTGGCTCGGGACCGCCAACTGGTCGCACGGCTACTTCCACGAGTCCCGCAACATCAGCCTGTTCTTGCACGGCCGCGGGGTAGCCATGCGCGTCATAGAATTCTTCGCGAAGAGCTGGAACGGACCTTATGCCGAAACCGTGGACCCGTGCGGCGCTTATGAGCCGCCGCGGATCGGGCGTTGAGTCAGGCGCAAGAGCTAACCCGTCAACCTGGATTATTCAACAGCAGGAGAAAACACATGATTGAACGCCTGGCGAACGTGACAGATGAAATGAGTGCCGAGGAGCTACGGAACTGGCTCCTGGACGCGGCAAAACTCTGGTTGGCCCACGACGGCCTCTGGTTCCAATCCGTAGAAGCCACGCAAGGCCTGGAGCGGGCCATCATTCACGATACCGAGGCCTGGGGAAGCTTCTCACCCCTCGAGGCCAAACGGATCATGAAACGCCTCGACCTCACGCCCGGCGGCGGCATCGACGCCTTGATCCAGTGCCTCGGCCACCGCCTCTACGCCCTGCTGAACCTGCAACAGCTCGTCGAGCACAGCGAGAAACGTTGCGTGTTCCGCATGAACACGTGCCGGGTCCAGGACGCTCGCAAGCGCAAGGGTTTGAGCGATTTCCCTTGCAAGGAAGTGGGGCTGGTGGAGTATACGACCTTCGCCGCCACGGTCGACCCCCGTATCAGGACACGCTGCCTGGCTTGTCCTCCCGACGATCACCCTGACGAATGGTGGTGCACCTGGGAATTCACCCTGGAGGATGGGGATACCACGGACTAGCTCAGCCCGTTTTACGAGGAAACCGGACCGAGGAAATGGACAGGGAGCAAGGAGCCGCCATGCCAAACTTGCCGGACAAACTGCAGAAGGAACGCAGTGTCCTGTTGCTCATCGACATGCAGGAGAAGTTCCGCTCTCTCATCTATCAGATGCCCGAGGTCGTTGCCTGTTGCGCACGGATGATCCGCTTCTGCGAGCGCCTCGGTATCCCCATCCTGGCGACCGAGCACTACTCCCGGGGGCTCGGTCCGACCCTGATGGAGCTGCGTAACCTGATCACCGCTTTCAAGCCGCTGGAGAAGATCACCTTCTCCTGTGACGGCGACGATGGCTTCCGTTCCGCACTGGCCAAGCTCGACCGGGACCAGATCATCATCTGCGGCATCGAGACCCACGTCTGCGTCTACCAGACCGCCTACGATCTGCTGGCCGACGGCCGTCAGGTTGCCGTGGCCGTGGATGCCGTTTCTTCCCGGTCGCCCCACGACCGCCTGATCGGTCTGGCGCGCATGAATCAGCTCGGCACCCAAAACATGGGGGTCGAGATGATCATGTTCGAGATCCTCAGGCGTGCCAAGACGGACGATTTCAAGGACGTGGCGGATATCCTCAAGGAGTGACCGGCGGCGCCTGCAGTTGGTAGAAGAGTAGCCGTGTACAGCACCAGCAGCTCCAGCATGACGTTGCAGGTCCGTTGCCAGCTCTCCTCACTCATAGGTCGTACTTCTGCAACCGGTAGAGCAGTACGTGACGCGGGATACCCAGGTAAACCGCGGTGCGACTCTTGTTGCCACCGCACCTGGTGAGGGCCTGCCGGATGATCTCCTTCTCCAGTTCCGGCAAGGAGAACCCATCCTCAGGCAAGGGACCCAACGGTAATTGGGAGTCTCGGCCAGCGGTGTCGGGCAGACCATCCCCACCCTCCCCTGCCGTTCGGCTGGGATGAGACGCGGCGGCCTCGAGATCCGCTACGGTCAGAATGTCTTCCCGCCGCATCAAGACCAGCCT
>CBDURX010000222.1:0-4898 GCA_965369485.1 uncultured bacterium
TGGACAATGACAATGGCGAGTTTCACGCCGACTCCTCAAAACCCGGATTATTCACGAATCATCACCTGCGGGAGGTCAAATGCTTGTCTGGGCTAATGTTTCTTCCGGAAGCGCAGAGCCCAGACCATCCACATCGCCTCCCAGATGATGTGGTTGGACATCTTCGAGATCCCCACCCTGCGATCCACGAAGACGATGGGAATCTCTTTGATGCGGAACTTGCGACGCCAGCAGTGGAAATTTATCTCGATTTGAAAGGAGTAGCCGTCGCTCTTGATCCGTTCCAGCGGCAGGGCCTCCAGCACCCGGCGCCGGAAGCATTTGAACCCACCGGTACAATCTTTCAACGGCAGCCCCGTGATCCAGCGAGCGTAGAGATTCGCCCCCATGCTCAGGAACAAACGCCGCAGTGGCCAGTTGACCACCGTCACGCCGTCCAGGTAGCGGCTGCCGATAACCACGTCGTGGTCCACAATCTCGCCCAGGAAATCGTCCAGCGCCGCGGGGTCGTGGCTGAAGTCGGCGTCCATCTCGAAGATGATATCGGCATCGGTATTCTTCAACACCCACTGGAAGCCTGCGATGTAGGCGGCGCCCAGACCGCTCTTGACGGGACGTAAGAGAAGCTCGACCCGCTCTCCGAATTCCGGGAGGGTCCTGACGATGTCCGCGGTGCCATCAGGCGAGCTGTCGTCCACCACGAGGACGGAGAGTCCCGGGTCACGGGACAGGATCAGGGGGATCAAGCGACCGACATTGTCCGCCTCGTTGTAGGTAGGGATGACGACGACACCGCGCAGACCGGACGGCTCAGCCATTTTCGCGTACCCCTTCCACAGGATGTGGGGACACCCCGCCGCGTAACGCCGGTATCCACCGCGGCAGGATCATCAACGCCAGCCAGCAGACCAACCCCACCAGACTCAGGATCAACCCGCGCCGCACTGCGGGATCACGGTAGTAGAAACGCACTTCGTGCTTCCCCGCCGGCAACGCCACCGCGCGCAGGATCAAATCGGCCCGGAGCAGCTCGGCTTCCTGCCCGTCGACCTGGACATGCCAGCCGGGAACCGTCATGTCCGCCAGCAAGAGCAGGGCCGGAACCGGTGCCAAAGTGCTCAAAATCACCTCGTTGCCACTGTCGGACAGGAATTCCGGCCGTGGCAAGGAGTCGGCCGCCGCGCTCGGTACCGGGTTCGGGTGATGGTCGAGCACAACCAGACTGTCTACCGGAATGCTGCCGGACTGGACACCGTCCAAAAACGACTCCAGATCGTCCCCGCCGGGCAACGCTTCCACCAGCGAGTACCGCGACAGCAGACGCGCCCGCGGCTGGGCGGAGCGGTTCTCGTAGAACGGCAGCCGGCCGCTAACGAACGGTTCGGGCACCAAGTCCGCTCCGAGGCGGCGCAGAAATTGGAGATCACTGTCGTTGAGTTGACTCCCGACGGATACAACACGGCCGGACAACCAGGAGGCAATGCGCCCGGCCGGACGGTTCGTGTTGCGTAACCGCAGCCGCTGGCGTACCTGTTCGTAGGCGGCCAGCTTGGCCGGGTGGTAACCGTCGAGGGAACGGATGCCTTCGGTCATCAGGTCGTTGCGACCGTCGAAGTTGGTCCCCAGGGGCCAGAGGCGGTCATGACCGAGGCGAGCCTTCAACGCAGACAGATCCCCCCACCGCAAGGCATTCGACTGCGGCGAGCGATATGGATGCAAGAGCCGTCCCGCAGATACGATCCGCGCACGACCGTTCTGGTCCATCGCGATCTCCCGCAGCGACGCTTCGGGATGAACGATGCGCCGGTCCACGGAGAAAAGATCGAAGGCGGCCAGGACGACCAGGAGTGATAGTAGACCGCGGCTGCGGAACATGGCGTTCTTCCCGGCATAGACAAGGGCCGCACCCGCCACCATCAGGATCAGACCGATACGGATCAGGTCGGCCCGGTGCAACTCCCAGGCGGCGGCCAGCAACACGGGTGGCGGTTGCTTGCCACTCTTCTGGGCCAGAGCGCGCAAGTGGTCCTCGTAACCGCCGCGCAGCATTTCCATTCCACCCAGTAACAGCAGTAGGATACCCACGCCGACCACGATCCACGGTAGCCGGCGCCGCCAGCGGCTGTCTTCTGCTGCCTTTCCGGTGAGCGTGGCCGCGCCCAGGGCGGCCAGGATTGCCACGGCGAAGCCCAGCAGGATCAGGATCATGGACGGCACCCGGAACTTGTTGAAGTAGGGAAGATAATTATAGAGCATGTCGTACAGGAACAGCCCGTACCGTCCGAGGGAGACCAGCAGGGCCAGCACGCCGATCACGGCCAGGGCCAGCACCAGACGGCGCCGGCCCGACCACCAGGCCGACAATGCCAGGCCGAGCAGGAGCAGGCCGTAATAATTGGGGTAATCGACTAACGGCATCAACCCCTGGTACGTCGCCTTGCCGAACCCGGAGGCCGAGGGAAAGATCAGCGTCGGCAACTCGGCCGGCGCGAGGCTCCAACCGGTGGCGTACCCGTAGGCTGCGCCGCCACCGCTTGCGGCGACCCCGCGCACCGACAGCGGGGCGTACGCGTGCACCGGCACCAGGAGCGCCGCGCCCAGCAGGAAACCCAGGCCCATCCCTCCGCCCAGCAGCAGCACCCGGCGCCAGCGCCATTTCGCCGGCACAGGCTTTTCCTGGAGCCCCCGGGGTGACAAGCCGGCGAACAACGCCAGGCTCCCCACGACCAGCAAACTGTAATAAGTGATCTGGAAATGGCCGCGCAGGATCTGCAGGCCCAGCAGCAACCCGGTGACGGCCACCGCCCTGGCCCCGCGGCCGGCCAGAACCTGCCAGCTCCAGGCGACGATCCAGGGCAGGTACATGGCCGCACCGAGCTTGGAACCGTGACCGTGAACACCCCAGGCCACGATCTTGGGATTCAAGACCCAGATCAGCGCCCCCAGCACCAGCGCCGCTACAGGCAGTCGCCACCGCGATAGCAGGTAGGCCATGCCCAGGCCACCGAACAGCAGGTGCGTGAACATCCAGGTCAGAGGTGGGAAACCGAGGCGGCCCTGCAAGAGATCGAACAGGAGTGTCGGCGGGTACAGAAACCGGGTGTAGGTGAGGGAACCGAAGGTCGGCATGCCGGCAAACAGGTACGAATTCCAGAGAGGATATTCACCCGTGGCAAGCACGGCGTCGCCTACCGTGCGGAAGGCGTCGGCGTTGCCCGCGTCACTGCTGAGAAATACCTGTCCTCGCAACAGTGCTTCAGGATACAGGAGAGCCAGAACCACCAGGAGCGCCAGTAGAACCACTACCAGCGGAGGTAGCTGACGTGACTCTCCCCGCGGATGACCCTGCGTGGGGGAGGAACCGGCGATCATCCCGGCGATCGGAGTGAACACTGGTTATCTCCTTCCACGGTGGTCAGTTCCACATCAGTTACCCGCCCTGGGCAAGATATCACTGCCCCTGCCGGGCTGTCCACCGGTCAGGTCTCCGGGAACTGAGCTCGTCGAGAGCGCCCTGCAAGGTGGCGTAGGCCGTCTGCCAGCGGCCACGCCACAGGTGCCAGGCAGCCAGGCCGCCGTAATACGCCAGCTGTCCCCCCAGCAAACCGGGCCGGAGGAGGTGCGGCCAGTGCCGGCGCAGAAGCATGATGTGGCTACGGCTTCGCAAGTAAGCCTTGCGGGGACTGCCGCTGCCCAGAGTCGCCGAGACCTTGTGCAGGATCAAAGCCTTGGGCACGTGGAGTATCTTCCCGCCTGCGGCGCGGATACGCAGGGAGTAATCGGTGTCCTCACCGTAGAAGTGATAGCTTTCGTCGATCTCCCCCACTTCGCGCAGAGCGCGGTCGGCGAGTAACAGGGCGCAACCAGTACCGTAGTCCACGTATCGGTTGATCAACGGTCTACGGCCGGCAAGCTGCCTGATACCGTAGTGCTGGATCCAGCCGCTGTACTTGCCGACCCGACCCCCGTCGTACCAGATGCGCGCCGGATCGTGGGCATAGCAAACCCGGGGCGTGGCCGCCCAGGCGGACTGGTCTGCCACCAGGGCCGCAACCAGCCGCTGGAGACTGCCCTCCGGTACAAAGGTGTCGTTGTTCAAGAGCAGAACATAACGGCCGGGGCGGCTCTCGACTCGTAAACGCCGCAAGACCAGATTGTTGCCCCCCGCCCAGCGCAGGTTCTCGGGCGCGACCATGACCTCCACAGCCGGGAAGGTCTCCTCGACGTAACGGACCGAATCGTCACCGGAGGCGTTGTCAACCAGGATGATGTGCAGGGGATCGTATCCATTCTCGAGGAGGGAACCGAGGCAATCGTCCAGGAGGGCCCGGCCGTTCCAGTTCACCACCACGACGATCAAGGGTGGTAAGGCAGCGTCACGCGCGGCGGACAGGTCAGAGGCGCCGGCGTACACGGTACTCCGTTTCCGGATGACGACCCGCCACGATGAGTTCGGCGATCAGACCGAGGCTCACGAACTGGATCGCCATAACGATGAAGATGAACCCCGCCACCATGAGGGGCCGGATATGCAGGCCGTGTCCCAGGAGCCATTGCACCAGGAAATAGCTGTTGATCAGCAGGCCGGTGGCCAGGAAAACTAGTCCGATCCGACCGAAGAAGTGCAACGGCGAAGTGGACCGGGCATGCAGGAAGAAAACAGTCATCAGATCCAGGAAACCGTTGAGGAAACGCGCCGACCCGTACTTGGTCTTTCCGAAGCGGCGAGCTTGATGCCGCACCGGTATCTCCGTCACCCTGAAACCTTCCAGGTGGGCCAGAGCAGGAATATAGCGGTGCATCTCGCCGTACAGTCGTATCGCCCGGGTGACTTCCGATCGGTAAGCCTTCAACCCGCAGTTGAAATCGTGCAGCCGTAGACCACTCACCGCCGAGGT
>CBDURX010000223.1:0-4895 GCA_965369485.1 uncultured bacterium
TGACCTTCTGCCACAAGTACTTCGAGGGCAGGGTGCCCGAGTGGAGTGTGGACAGGATGACCGATCTGGACCGCACCACCCTGACCGAGGTCGAGCAGGATCTCGCCAGATACAGTGGTCACCTGGACCGGTTCGAGATCAAGGCAGCCGTGGATGCGGCTTTCCACGCCAGCCAGACGGGGAACCGCTACTTCGACGAATCCGCCCCGTTCAACAGTCGCAAAACCGACAAGGAGCGCTGTGCACAGAGCCTCGGCGTCGCCCTGCAGATCGTCCGGTTATTGACCCTCATGCTGGCGCCCGTAGTCCCGTTTGCTGCCACGAAGGTTTGGCAATGGCTCGGCATGCAGAGCCATCTCTTCGGGGGCGGCTGGCAAGAGGGCCTGCAGCCACTCCCGGCGGGGCGCCGACTGGGCAAACCGGAGATCCTGTTTCCACGAATCGAGGAGTCCGCCATCCAGCCCGAGATCGAACGGCTGCACAAGCTTTTGGAAGACACCTAGTCTCGGATTATTCTGTGAGAAAACACTGACTGGAATCACCCACGTATAAACACACGTATCACCACCTCGAACGGATGGGGATCAACCGTGAAACACCTACTCGAACGATTACCTGCCCTGTCATGGCTGGGGTTGATTCTGATCGTTGCATCGCCCGTCGTTGGCCACGGCGGCGAGAGAGGTGAAGATTTACTGGACATCTGCGATCTGAGCCTGGCGAGCGAGACCTTGGCGATGATGGTGGGTCCGGCGGTGGTACAGATCTTCACTACCACCTACGGCCCGGTCAGCGGCGATCCCAGCAGCGGCGCGCTGGTTTTCGGCCAGCAGCGGAGCTCCGGCTCGGGAGTCATCCTGGATCCCGACGGCTACATCGTCACCAATGCCCACGTGGTCGAAGGAGCTCGACGACTGCAAGTCCTCCTCTCTCTCACATCCGCTGAGATGTCGCGGAAGAACTCTATCCTCAAATCCCGCGGACACCTGGTCGGCGCCCAGATCGTGGGCATCGACAAGGAGACGGACCTGGCCGTCCTGAAGGTCCAGGAGCGCGACCTCCCCTACCTGACCCTGGGTGACTCGGACAGGCTGCGTCAGGGTCAGCTCGTGTTCGCCTTCGGCAGCCCGTTGGGGCTGGAGAACTCGGTCAGCTTGGGCGTGATCAGCTCCGTTGCCCGCCAGCTACGCCCTGAAGATCCCATGATCTGGATCCAGACCGACGCCGCCATCAACCCCGGCAACAGCGGTGGACCGCTGGTGAACAGTGCCGGCGAGGTGGTGGGCATCAACACCCTCATCTTTTCCCAGTCGGGAGGCCACGAAGGGATCGGCTTTGCGGCGCCGAGCAACATCGTCCGTGCCATCTTCGACCAGCTCCGCACGACCGGTCGCATCCAGCGCGGCGTGATCGGCATCAACGCCCAGAGTGTGACTCCCTGGCTGGCGGCGGGCCTGGAATTGGCCCAGGACTGGGGCGTCGTGATAGCCGATGTCTATCCCGACGGTCCGGCGGCGGCCGCCGGTCTGGAGGTCGGCGATATGATCCTGGCCCTGGATGGTAAGACGATGGAGAACGGCCGGCAGTTCGACGTGAACGTCTACCGGAAACCGGTGGGAGGCAAAGTCGAACTGGACATACTCCGCGGGACGAAACAGCACACCATCAGTGTGCAGGTCGTCGAGCGTCCCGGCAGCAAATACAAGCTCCAGAACCTGGTGTCACCCGAACGCAACCTCGTGCCGCGCCTGGGCATCCTGGGACTCGACCTCGACAGGGAGATCATGGCCCTCCTGCCGGGACTGCGCGAGTCATCGGGCGTCGTCGTGGCGGCGCGGTCCCTCGATTCACCCTTGCTGGAAGGCAGTCTGGTTCCCGGCGACGTCATCCACGCCGTGAACAATCAGGAGGTCGGCGACCTGGAGGACCTCAAACGTATCCTCGGCGCCTTGAAGTTCGGCGAGCCCGCTGTCCTGCGGGTCGAGCGATCCGGCCGGATGATGTTCGTGGCGTTGCAGATCGATTGAAAGCGGTCAACCCGGATCAGTCAGTCTCTGTGCCACGGCGCATCGCGTCTCCGTGGCGCAGAAGGCAGCCGTCAGCGCCGTCTGCTGCATGGCCACCGCCTCCTCCCTCGTCAAATCGGCGTGCGCGGCCGCCCAGGCGTACTCGCCAGTCAGGTCGAGTCCACAGAGCGCGCGGTCGTCCGTGTTGAGGCAAAGCGCCAGGCCGGCGTTCAGGAACTCCCTCAAGGGGTGATCCGCGGGGCGCGCCACGGCGCCGGTCAGTAGGTTGCTTCCGGGACACAGCTCGATGCACACGCCACGCTCCCGCAGCAATTCCACCACCGCCGTGTCCTGTGCCGCCGCTACGCCGTGCCCGATGCGCGTAGCTCCGCAGACCTCCACCGCTGCTCTGACCGACGCGGGCCCAGCAACTTCGCCGGCGTGGAGGGAGACACCCAGCCCCTCACTCCGTGCGTCGGCACAGAGCGGTGCGAAAGGCTCTGCAGCGGCGGCCGCCTCGTCCCCTCCAAGCCCGAAACCGACCACACCCAGCTCCCTGCCCGCCCGGACCGCACTCTCCAGGGCGCGCCAGGCCGCATCCACGCCGAACTGCCGCACGGCGTCGGGCAACCAGCGCATCACCAACCCCGTGCTCTCGGCCACCTCGGCTGCCACCTCAGCCAGGGCTGCTTGCACCGGCAGCGGTTCGATCTTTCGTTTCTGCATGACACCGTAGGCCACCGCCACCTCGCAGTAGACCACGCCGTCGGCGTGCAGCATCTCGGCCAGGTCGCGGGCCACGATGTGGTAATCGGCGGGAGTACGCAGCAGGAGAGTGACGTGCCTGAAGAGCTCCAGGAACTGTGCGAAGCCGTCGAACCGGTAGTGCCGGCCGTCTGGTGTCAGGCAAGCAGCCGGCAACGTCGGCTGACCGTACTTGTCCGCCAGCGCGATCAACCGCTCAGGGGTGACCGCTCCCTCGAGGTGTGTGTGTAGCTCGACGAGGGGAATACCTTCAGGGAGGGCGCCGGGCCGCCCTCCGTCGGCAGCGAGGTTCTGGTTCAAGATCCGTTACCATCCCGCCGGTTTACTTGGCTAAAACAATGCGTCGCGACTGGGAAAGGTCGCCGGAGATCAGCTGCACCAGGTAGATACCTGCCGGCACTGTGCGGCCGTCGTCCGCCTGTCCTGCCCAGTGCACTGTTTGCCACTGGCCAGTTGCCGCGCCCGAGTAGAGGGGGGCCACGTGCCAGCCCCGCATGTCCACGATGCGACAGACACAATCTCGGCCCACGGGCACTCGGAAGGTGACCTCGGTCTGCGGGTTGAACGGGTTGGGATGGGGCGGCAGCAGTTCGGGCCACAAAGCCTCTGGACGGGCTGCCGGCCCCGCCAGCCGCTCGAGGCGGATCTGTCCCCCGTCGGTCAGGGTCAGATCCAGACTATACGCCAGCACGCTGCCGACCGGCAGGGCATCGGGACTCTCCTCGAGGATCCAGGTCTGGTCCCGGATCTCCAGCTCCCCATTCCCCGGTACGGCGGGACCATCGAACAGGGTGACCGGCGGCGCCAGGCTCTCGCCATCCCGCAGGATCTCCCGGCTGAGCGTGAGCCAGGAGAACGCCTCGACCGGTTCGGAGAGTGTGAACTCCAGATGGACCCGGCCGTCAATGGTCCAGGCCGATGACCAGTCCAGCAGGAAGGTAGGCGTGACCGTGCCACTGGTGTCCATCAGGTGGACGTAGCCGGCGACGACGTTGTTGGCAATGTTGCCCTCGGGAGCGCCAACGACCAGGTCGGCCAGGCCGTCGCTGTCGAAGTCGCCCGCAGCCGATACCGCAGCGCCGTAGAAATCTTCGGGCTCGGTGCCGGGGCTGACGCCCGTGACCGGCAGGATAACCAAGGAAGCGGCGTTGGTGACGCTGGAGCTGGTGTTCCCCTCGTACACATACGCCCGGCCGCTGTTGAAGCCGTCTCCGTCCTGTCCGGGAGCGCCGATCAGTACGTCGTCGTAATTGGTGCCGCGTATGTCCCCCACGCCGACCAGGGCGTACCCGAAGAAGTCCTGGTTGACTTCGCCGTCCACCTGACGATCGCTGTTCACGTCGGGCGGATTCCCACCGAAGAAGATCTCCACCCGGCCGCGTGTCAGCGTGGGCGGTGAGCCATCGAGAAAGTTGGGCGCCCCGATCACGAGGTCGTCGTACGCGTCCGTGTTCCAGCGATGTGCACTGCGGACGGCGAAGCCGAAACGGCCGTAAGCCGGATTGCCGGCGCTGCTGGCCAGCTTCAGGTCGTAGACATCGTCGGGAGTGAAGGGGGGTAGCGAGCCCTTGAAGACATAGACGGCTCCCGCCTCGGTGGCCTGGGTCGAGTGGCTCGGCGCACCCACAGCCACCGCGCCCTCGTTGCCGCCGAAGAAGTTGCCCGCACCGGTAACCGACCACCCGAACAGGTCGCCGCCCACCTCACCGGTCAGGGTCACATCCGGGGTCAGGGATAGACCGCTGCCGCCGCCGAAGTAGACGAAGGCCGCCCCCTGATTCAGGCCCGGGGCGTTGGCATAGGGCGCCCCCACGATGAGATCGTCGTCGCCGTCCCCGTTGAAGTCCCCCGCCGCCCAGACCGAGAATCCGAAATGGGAGCCAATGTAGCCGGTGACCGCGGGCTCACCTTCCAGGACTGCATCCGCCACGAGGTCGAGGCTGGGCCCACCGTAGAAGACGTAGACCCGGCCGTTGTCGGTGCCGGTGAGGCTGAAGGTCGGCGCCCCGGCAGCGAAATCGTCGTAACCATCATTATTCACGTCACCTATGCGAGCCACCGCGTTGCCGTGCTTTTCGTTGTTCGCACCGGTCACCTCCAAATCCGGGCTCAGGGAAAGCTCCG
>CBDURX010000224.1:0-4893 GCA_965369485.1 uncultured bacterium
CCTCGCCCAGGGCGAGGAACTCGTCGCGGCTCATGCCCTCGACGTCGCCAGGGGAGAGGGCTTGGCCCCCCTCGCCGGCGCCCGGAGCGGTTTCACCCTCTACCTCCCCCTCGGTCGCGTCCGGTTCAGGCTTGGGCAGTGACCAGAAGTCCAGCGCGAAGGCTGGCACACCGAACTGGTAGTAGGCCCACTCCTCCACCGAGCCGGGTCCGGATGCTGGAGGATCGATCCGCGCCCCGTCCAGACCGGCCTCCTGCAACCTCTGCTGGTACTGCTCGGTCAGCTCGTTCCACCACGGCAGGTCATTGGAGTCGGGATTGACGGCGGCCCCGAGGCCGAGGAACGATAAAACGTCATCGGCGGTCAAGGTGGTTATGCCGCTGAAATCCCGCGCCATCTGGACCAGTGTGTCCAGCTCGAACTCGGTTTCGGGATCTACACCGAACCGCTGTGCCATCCGTTTGGGCAGCTTGTACTTGCCGCCGCCCACTTCGGCCTTCTGGCCCGACCCGGGGACCGCGGCCAGTGTGTTGGTTTCCCCGAAGACCAGCACCAGGGCGATCTCCGGATGGGAGAAGGCGAATTTCAGTATCGCCCGGCTTTCGGGCGCGCTGGCAGCCCACAGGCCACTCTCGGCTGTCCAGTGCTCGAAGGCGTGGGGAAAGTTCCTGCCCATGACGACACCGCCAGGACCGTCCTCGTTGTACTTGCCGTCGCCGTCGTCGTCCCGGCCCTCGGTCAGCCACCTGTACCGGCCTTGCTCGCCCTTGGCCGCATCGGCCTCCTTGGGCAGGGGCGGGTCGTCCTCGGTCAGCAGCCAGCTCCCCTCCGGGTGAGACAGGAGCATGGTGGTGATCAAGCCGTCCTCGTTGAGGTCGTCGGGGCCGTCCTCGTCAATTTCCCCGTCCTTGTCATCGTCGAAGGGCTTACCGTTGCGCCCGTCGGCGTACAGCGGCGGGGTGAAGTAGCGCGCGGCGCCGTCGGGGTTGGCCAGGGGTATTATGTACCAGGTGAGAGCGGCGGCGCGATGGGCGCCGGAGGAGTCGCCAGCATCCGAGTTGCCCGGTTCCACCAGCATCCGCCCCAGCCACAAAGCCGCCTCGGTGGCCAGCGGCGTGGTGCCCATAGGGTTGGCCAGAACCAGCACGGCGGGCGCGGTGCCCTCGTCGTTCCCGGCTTTCCCGGCGTCGACGGGGTTGATCTGTAACATCTGCAGCTTGCGGCCTCCGGGCGTCTCGACCAGGTCGAGAAGTTCAACGCGCTTGTCACCCTTGGCCAGGTTCTTCAAGGCCTTTTCCACGCCCTTCTGGTCGTGGTAAGCTGTATCCACGGCAGAGGCCACACCGGTACCAGTGGTGATGACAAGGCCTGTGAGGACGAGACAGGCGAGAGCCAAGGTGATCCTGGCCTGCAAGGCCGGTCCGAGTACGCTCACTGGTCGGTGGCCAGGAGAGATGCATATCACCTGCCTGTGGCAGAAGGCGGACGTGTACATGAGTACCTCGTCTCGTGATGCAGGAAATGGTTAGCCGGTGCGTGTCCAGATGGGCGCGCAGAGAGGCGTCGCGACTTTTGATTATAGGAGGCGCCTGAATGAGGTGCAAGCAGAGCCACACCCAAAGTCGACGTATTTGAGGAGGGTAGGACATGATCATGGATATCAAGATTCTGCGGACGATAATGTTGGCGGCCGCGATGGCTGTGAGCCTGGCACTTCCCCTGGCCATTCCTCTGGTCATTCCCCTGGATGCCGCAGGCCAGGAGAAGAGGACACCCGATGCCAGAACTCTATCCAGCGCCAGGCCTCCGGAGGATTTGCAGGCAATGGCGCAAGAGGAGGAGCGAGTCATGGCCGAGGAAAGGATGATCTTGACGAGCAGCGCCTTCGCCGAGGGCGAGACCATTCCCGTCCGGTACACCTGCGACGGGGAAGATCTGTCCCCGCCTCTGGCCTGGAGCAGTCCGCCCGCCGAGACGAGGAGTTTTGCCCTCGTCTGCGACGATCCCGACGCGCCCGTGGGGACCTGGGACCACTGGATCGTCTTCAGCCTGTCCGGGGACATGACATCGCTACCGGAGGGCGTCACCACCAAGAGTGACCTCGGCAAGAGCGTGCGCCACGGCCAGAACAGCTGGCGGCGCACCGGTTACGGTGGTCCCTGTCCACCGCCCGGTGAGCCGCACCGTTACTTCTTCAGGCTGTACGCCCTGTCGGAACCCGTGGAGTTGCCGGACAAGGCTACCAAGCAAGAGCTGCTGCAGGCCATGGCGCCGCTCATTCTGAGCACGGCCGAACTCATGGGCACGTACGGCAGATAAGTCGGGCATAATAAGATGGGCACAAATGGCCGCAGCCTATTTGACCATCGTCATTTTACCGGTCAGCCGGTCCACTGACGTGTCGAGCACGTAGAAGTAGAGGCCCGAACCCACCCTGTCCGCGCCGTCGTCGCGGCCGTCCCAGGTGTAACGGTGGCTGCCCGCGGGCAATTGGTGCTGATGGACCAGGATCCGCACCAGGCGTCCCGAGACATCATAGATGCGCAGAGAGACGGCCAGGTCCTGCGGCAGATCGAAGCCGATGGACGTCGATGGGTTGAACGGGTTGGGGTGATTCTGGTGCAGGGCCAGGCGGGTGGGCGTCGCACCCTCTGTCACCGGGGTCGTTTGCGGCACGATGAAGCCGGTCAGCAGGAACTCGTCCACGCCGGCCTCCACCACCGAACCGCCGCCCTCGTCGGAGGCGATGAAGCGGAACTGCACCGTGCTGGTCAGATCGATATGGTCGTCCAGCAGGAAGCTCTGCAACGCCCAGGAGCGGTTGCTGGTAGTGGTGTTTTCCAGGGAAACCCAGCCGCTGCCGTCGTTGACTTCCACCACCCAGACGTCCTCGCCGGGACTGAAGCCGGTGTCGTTGGTGAACCAGCGGCGGTAGCTGGCCGTGACACTCAAGGTCCCGGACAGGTCGAACACGGGGCTCTTGAGAGTCGTCTTGCCGCCGTCGACATCGTCAGTGCCCTGGTTACCGTCCTCGCCGTTGCCGGTGATCCAGCAGAGAACGCCGGCGCCGGGCGTGGCGTCGTCCTCCGGCTGGACCTCGGTGCCTCCATCCCAGACCCCCACCGGATCCACGCGGACCCAGATGCCGGTCGTCGCGTCGTCGCCACCATCGCCCACACTCCAACCCTGATCAGCCTCCATGTCGTCGGCAAAGGCGATCACGCTCTCCAGGATCCAGAAAAAATAGTTGTCGGTACCCTCAGGATCGCGGCTGTGGTTGTCGGCCACGTCGGTCGCCTCCAACCAGTACTCGATAGGGGTGTCCAGCGCCTGACCGGGGATCTCGGCCCGGTAGTGGCCCGAGGGGAGGTCGACCACATCGAGAGTCGCCTCCTGGGTTGAGCCGTTGAATAGACGGTAATAAAAGTGCATTTCCTCGATGTCCGAAAAGTCGGTGATGATGGTGTCCACCACGTAGGGGCCGGTCGTGTCATCTGTAGACGGCAGATTGGTGGTGTTCTGGATGTCGGGGCCCAGGATGTCGTCCAGGGCGAAGTCCAGAATTGTTGTCTCGCCCTCCTCGATGGTGACGTTTTCGACCGTCACGGACTGGAAGCTTGCGTGTTCGGCCCTGACGGTGTAGGTCCCGGCTTGAATGCTGCCGGCGTACGACCCGTCCACCACGGAGATCAGTGTCCGGCCGGCTTCCAGAATACGGATGTTCACGTTCGTGACCGGCGTGCCCCCGTTGCTGGCGTTGGTGATCTGGCCACTGAGGGTGCCGAGGTTCAACAAGCCGACGATGGGCACGAAGTGGATGGCGCGGCCAGCTGTCAGTGATGGCGCGCCGGGAGAGTAGTGGTTGCCGTAGGTGTACAGGATACCGTCGCTGCAATCCTGGTTCTGGATGCCGACGGTGGCGTAGCCGTCCCGGCTGTCAGTGTTGGACACCGTCTGGAACTGAAAGAGAATCTTGCCGTCTCCGGTGGAGGTGGGATAGACGGCTGGGTTGTAGAGGATGACCTGCACGGTCTGGGTCATGTTGTTGTAGTCGGCCCGCATCCGACTCCACTCCACGATGAAGCGGCCGTTCTCGGAGTCGTTGTAGTAATAAACCTGGTTGCTGCCCGTCTGGTACAGGTTGTCCCAGTAAGGGGCGATCATGGCGCCGGGAGCGCCGATGCCGGGGATGGTGAAATTGCGGTAGGGCCTCAGAGAGGTCACGCCCATACTGATCCAGCCGTTGGAGCAGATGGAGACCTGGTCGTAGAACTCCCCGTAGTACTGGAAGGTGAAGGGCAGGTCCAGAACCTCGGTGTCGTCCTGCTCCCAACCGAAGTCGGTCAGTCCGACGCTGGTCCCGTTGCCGCCGTAGTTGGGATCGATCTCCACCCACTGGTAGACGGGGGTGTAGGGATAGCCGGTGTCACTATTGTCGAAGGCGTAGTAACCGTAACCGTCCGGCCCGATGGGATCGTCGCTCGAGACCGAACCGACGGCCAGGCTGAATTCGGTTCTGGCAATCGCCCCACCATTGAATCGCAGGGTCAAGGTGAACGTGGTCAGGTGCCCCTGAAAACATTCGGGGGATACGGTCAGGGCGAAGGAGTCGGCCCCGGTCTCTCCCGTGGCCCCCGGGGATATGTCCTCGTAATCGCCGCTAGAGTCGGTCACGGTGACCCAGGGACTCGGGGTCGACAGGAGTGCCGAGATGTTAGTGGCGGCGATGTCGCCCGTGTTGCGCAGAGTGATGGTGATGGTCCCGGATTCACCCGGGTCCAGGTCACCGCCGGGACCGGACCATGTAAACCCCTCGAAGTCGAAGGCGGCGCTGCTGACGGGAAGCTGGATGAGCGAGGTGTACTCGTTGCCGCCGCTGGACGCCACCAGGTC
>CBDURX010000225.1:0-4885 GCA_965369485.1 uncultured bacterium
ACTCGCCGTAGATGTTGTAATGCGGCGTCACCTGATCCAGCATGGCGATGCACATGGTCCGGTAGGGATAGCGCAGCGGACCCCGGTCCACGACCGTGCCGTCCGGTAGCTGTTCCGTGCCGAATCCCACGGTGTAACTCTGCCCGCCGCACTCGTGGAGCAGCTCATCGGTGTCGAAGACCCAGGGGATCATCCAGTTGCGTTCCTTGATGAACTCGTTCATGGATCGCGAGCCGGCCATGAACACGTTACCCACCCACTGCTGGTAGGCATCCAGCCAGTTGAAACCCTGGGAGCCGTCGGGCATCGGCTTGAAGGTGTTCCAGATGAAATTGCCCACGGTGAACCGTGTGGTCCAGAGCACACTCTTGTAGTTCACGAGGTCGCGGAAGGTGAGATTCTCGACCTCCGTGTCCACCACGTCGCGGGCGGGGACGAAATCCATCACCCCGCCGCTGCCAGCCAGAACATCCTCCCAGAAGGCGTCGCGGTAGACGTCGTTATCCAGTGGCGTCACCATATCGGCGGCCGGCCACCCGTTGCTGTTCCGGTCCATGACGTCATCCACCAGCAATAGTGGCAATTGCGCGGAAGGATCGGGGACCGGCACCACGTTCAACTGGTACGTGATCCGCGTCATCTGATCGAAGTCGTCCCAGCACTGGATGATCAGGATGTGGTTGCCCGAAGAGAAGGACCGCTCCGGAGTGTAGAGGTGCTCGGGCGAGATTCCCGGCGTCACCGCCCAGCCCGGGTCGTTCTCGTCGTCTGGATCGACGATATCCCAGCCATAGCGGTAGGCCGTGATGGTGCCGAAATAAGCCTCGGCCGTGGCGAGCCAGCTGAAGTTCAGCGGTTGGCCGGGGACGATGTCATGAACGACCACACTGTTGATGCCGAAGGCCTGTTCCACGCCCAGGTTGGGCTCATACACGGTCAGCAAAGGGGTCATGCTCTGGGTGATGTAAATGTTGTGCACGTTCTGGGCGTAGATCCGGTCCACGCTCACCGCGCCGGTGGTGTCCATGGCCTGGATGACGAAGAGGTAGAGGATATGGCGCCCCTCGCTGTCGGTCATGGGTTGGTTCGGAAAGGTTATCACCCTTTCCTCTGGATCGGAGGCGTAGGGGAGCCAATCGCTCCAGGCCGAGTCGGCGAAGCTGCTCAGTTCTTCCACGTGCTGGTTGTATTCGTAGGCGGTCCCCACGTAATGGTCATTCAGCAGGGCGCGTTTCCAGAGATAGCGCACCTTGGTGGGTATGCCGGAGGGAAAATCGGGATCAGTGCCCGTCCACCCGAACCGCACCGTGGGCGGTAAGGGCTGCGCGTCGTTGTAGCCGTGCAGACCTTCCGGGCGGTCCACGAAGATGGTGGGCAGCAAGGTCGAGGCGGTGAAACAAATCTGAGCCGGGGTCGGGTCCACGCCGTCGTCGCTGTCAACCGACCGCACCAGGAACACGTAGGCGATGGTCAGCTTGTCTCCCGCCGGTTGTGGCGCCGCGCTGATGACGAAGACGCTGTCGGCTGTCGTCGTGAAGTGCCAGGGGTTGATCAGCTGGCCGGTGTCCGGATCCTCGGTCAGGGTATCGGGGACGGATATTCCGTCACTGCCGACCGGAACCAGCTTCCACTGGAACCCGACGACCTCGCCGTCGGGGTCGCTGCCGCCCCAGTCGAAGTGGACGAGAAACCCCGATTCCAGGGGTACGGGGGTCTCGCCGCCGACCCGCGTGTCCGGCAGGGCGTTGGGCACAAAGGGGCTGCCCACCTGCCTCCTTTCGCAGCCCGACCAGAAAGCCGCAGCGACCAGAACGAGGGCCGCCATAATTACCGTCTCTGTGATTGTGTATCTCTTCTTCATTACCATCTCCTCTATCTGTATGCGCCGTAGCATCACTGTCCACTTATTACGCGGTCGCATCTCATCGACTTCTCACACGGCCAGCCTTCAGCGGTACCTGACTTTCATCTCACCCCAGGTCGAGACCACGGTGGCCGTGCCGCTGCAACCCTCGCCCCAGGCGCCCATCTGGCCGCAGGCGGATTGAGCCGGCAGGCACGGCGAAATGCTTTGTAGGGTCCAGTTCTGTTCGCCGTCGGGGTCGGTTGCGCAGAACAGGGGATCCTCGTGGATATTGCCGAGAGTGCCGAGCTGATGAGTCAGAGATCCTGTCCAGTCCCCGTCCACGTTGCCGTACAGGTCACTGCACTGCAACGCGGGAGTGCTGCCGACGTCGTAGTGGATGGCTCTGCCGACTGAACTGAAGGAGAGCAGGCAATACTCCAGCGTGCAGGACGAGTTATTGAAACAGGCGATGCCACCCCCGAGGGGCGCAGAGTTGCCGAAGAAGGTGCAGCTGGACAGTGTGACTACACTGAGGGTCGAGCAGTACAGGCCGCCCCCGTCTTCTGCCGCGTGGTTGTCCGAAAGGGTGCAACCACTCAGGACAGGAGAGGATCCGTTGAAGCAGAACAGGCCGCCGCCCATGGACTCGGAGGAATTACCACGGAAGATGCAATCGCTGATCGTGGGTGAGGAGCCGTTCTGACAGTACATTCCTCCGCCATAGTCACCCGTGTTGTCGTAGATGATGCAGTTGGAGATAGCGGGAGAGGAATTGTCAAAGTACAGACCTCCCCCGAGATAATCGGGGTAGGTTCCCCAGGCCAGCCCTCCGGTGAGGGTGAGCCCTTCGATGGCTGCACTGTCGTCCACATCCACGCAGATGATCACGCGTGCATTCCCCTCGGCATCGATGGTGACGCACTCCGGATCGTTCGTGGCACTGCGCAGGACGATGCCCGATTTCATGACCAGGGCATGTTCGAAGTAGGTGCCGCAGGCGATTTCCACCGCGTCTTGCGCCGTTGCCGAGTCAATCCCCGCCTGGATCGTCGGTGCCTCGGCCGGCACGTGCCAGGTGCGGGCCATGGCAACGGAACAGAAGAGCAAGGAGATCAGAACATGCACCAAGACGCACGGGTACGATGGCTTGTCCAAGACGCCCCCCTTTGTGTATGGGTGGTTGTCATGCGAGTCCGCGAATAGGGGTAGGGAATGGGAACTGGTATGAGTATACTGAAAAACAGCTTTCATGGGAACGGAATATTAACATCGGTGATGGGAATGCTCTTGATCCAGGCAGCGAGCCGGCTCACCACCGGGACGCGTCATATTCCCCCCTGCAGACGCGGAAAAATAGGTTAGCTTTTCCAGCGTCAGGTGCCATACTATCCCTGGACACGGCAATGGCAAGACGGAGCAGTCGGTCGCCCCTCGCGCCGACTGTAACAGGGAGGATAAAATGGGGATGAATAAACGGTATCTGAAGACAAAACCGGTGGGAAAAGTGACGTTCAAACTGCCTCGGGAAGCGGTTGGATCCGCGAAGAAGGTCCACATCGTCGGCGAGTTCAACGGCTGGGATTCCCAAGCCACTCCCCTGAAGAAATTGAAGGACGGCGCCTTCTCAGTCACCCTCGACCTGGAAAAGGGCCGGCAATACCGTTTCCGGTACTTGATCGACGAGAAAATCTGGGAAAACGACTGGAGCGCCGACAGGTACGAACCGTCTCCCTTTGGGGTCGAAGATTCCGTGGTCGTCGTCTGAGAACAGCCGACAGGGATCTCTTCCCAGCCCTCGCTCTGCGCTGGGAACGCCGCTTGGTTTTTTCACGAGAAAGTCTGCCGCATGCCAGCGCTCCCGCCGCCGCGGGGGCGTTTTTATGTGTGCCCGGGCTAAACAAACAGTGCCACCAGTGCGTACAACGTTTTGAGCCGGATCTCGAGGGATACCTTTTGCGAACCTGGCACCAACTCGTCGCTGAGGGAGCCGAACCCACGTGGAAGACCAGCAGTTGAACCGACTCGCCGTGGCCTGCCAGCGAGGGAACCAGGACAGTTTCCGGGTTCTGGTGGAAGCGTTGACCCGGCCACTGATGGCCATGGCGTACCGCTACACCCACGACTGGGAGACGGCACGGGATCTGACCCAGGAAACGTGGCTGAAGGTGTACGAGTCGATCCAGCGTTACGATCCGGCACGGCCGCTGAGAAGTTGGTTGCTGGCCATCCACCGCAACGGCTGCTTGAGTCACCTGCGCAAAGCCGCCGTGCAGCGCGAGCTGGTGACCGAGGATGAAGCTCTCGCAAGGCTGGTGCCTGCGGATGCTGCACCGGACGCACAGGAAAGCCTGGAGCGAGAGGAATTCGGTGCGCACCTGCGCTCGGCTCTGGCGGGGTTGAGCGAAAGCCAGAGGCGGGTCTTCAGTTGTGTGGACATGGAACAGATGGGGCAAGCAGAAGCCGCGCAATACCTGGGCATGAAGTTCGCGACCTTACGGACGACCTTGTACTTCGCCCGTAAGAGACTCGCGGGAATCATACGCGGTACGGAGGAAGTCACGTGAAGCGGGAGATCACTTGCGAGGATTTCATGGAGTGTCTGGATGGTCTGGCAACGGCCGCGCTGCCGGGCGAGGAGCTGGTGAAGCTGGAGGGACATGCCGAAGCCTGTCCCGACTGCGCCATGTTGCTGAGGGTGTGCGTGCACCTCGGGGATGAATCGTCGCGGGATCTCGAAGCGCGCGTACCGGAGGAAATGGTCACGGGCATGTGGCCACGTGTCTCGGCGGAGATCGCAGTCCGGAAAGAGGATGCCCGGCGGAGGCCTGATACCCACACAACGCGCAGCTGGCTTGCGCCCGCCATGGTCGCCGGGTTGATGATCCTGCTGTTCGCAACGGGGTTCCTCTGGGGGGAGGTGCGTCATCTCCGGCAACAAGAGCGGATTCTGACGAGTCGGGTACTGTTGCAAGAGCGGCTTCTCGCCGATGTCCACCGCGCAGCCGTCGCGATCGGTGCAGGGCAGCCGGCCACCACGCC
>CBDURX010000226.1:0-4871 GCA_965369485.1 uncultured bacterium
ACAGGAAGGGACCTATCCCCTCCCCGAGGCGCAGGTCGACCGTTTTCTCTTGAAGTTGCGCATCGGCTACCCCAGCCGCGACGAGGAGAGGGTCATCCTCGAGCGCATGGCCGGCCACGAGATACCGCCGGTGCAGGAGGTCATCACAACCGAGGAGGTCGCTACCATTCAAGCGGCAGTGAATTCCGTCTTCGTGGACGAGAAGATCAAGGACTACATCCTGGATATCGTCTTCGCGTCCCGAGACCCGGCCCGCTACGGGTTGGATCTGGCGCCGTTGATCGCCTACGGGGCTTCGCCGCGGGCCACCCTCGCCCTGACTCAAATGTCCCGGGCGCGGGCCTTGCTCAGCGGTCGCAACTACGTCGTTCCGGAGGATGTCAAAATTGTTGGCCACGACGCGTTGCGGCACCGTATCCTGGTTACCTACGAGGCCGAGGCCGAGCAACTCACCAGTGACGACATTGTCACCAACCTGTTCGAGAACATCGAAGTACCCTAGTTCGGGTTGACCAGAATTGAACCGGAGCGGCCAGGCTTGCCCTGACCAGGAAGGAACGACGTGTCGCGGCAGCCTGCCTCAGCGGAACGACAGCAGACACCCATCCCCGAGGAGATATTCGCGGCGGTCAGGCGCATCGAGATCCGGACCAGCCGACTCGTGGAGGAGATGTTCTCCGGCGAGTATCACTCCGTGTTCAAGGGGCGCGGCATGGAGTTCCGCGAGGTGCGGGAGTACGTTCCGGGGGACGACATCCGAACCATCGACTGGAACGTCACCGCACGGACCGACCACCCCTTCGTCAAGCTGTTCGACGAGGAGCGCGAGCTGACAGTCATGCTGGTGGCGGATGTCAGTCGCTCAGGAAAATTCGGTTCCGGTCACCGCACCAAGATGGAGGTGGTGGCCGAACTGTGCGGAGTGCTCGCTTTCGCCGCCATCAGCAACAAGGACAAGGTTGGCCTGGTGCTGTTCAGCGACCGGGTCGAGAAGTACATCCCACCGGCCAAGGGCAAGAGCCACGTCTTGCGCCTTATCCGCGATCTGCTGACCTTCGAGCCCGAGGGAGAGGGGACCGATCTGAATGCCCCCTTGCAACTGGTGGGCTCGGTGCTGAAGCGTCGTGCCACCCTGTTTCTGGTCTCGGACTTCTGGGCGGACGACTTCACCATGTCCCTGCGTGTGGTGAACCGACGCCACGATTGCATTGCGGTGCGAATTCGCGATCCCCGCGAGATCGCGGTTCCACCCGTGGGGCTGGTGCGCTGGGTGGATGCCGAAACTGGTCGCTCGTATCTGACCGACTGCTCCGACGCCGTGACCCGGCGTGCCCTGGCGGAACGGGTGCGGCGACACGACACTGCTCTGGAGAAAATGCTGCAGAGGTTGAGCGTCGACCTGGTGGACATCGATGCAACTCGCTCCTACGTGGAGCCGTTGCAACTCTTCTTCGCTCAGAGGTCTGGCCGGCACAGGAGGAGGCCATGAGTCGGCTTCGCCCCGACCGGCCACGGCCTCGATCGCGCTCGCCACTGCAGGTGGCGCCTCGGTTCGGATGGATCTGTCTTTGGGGCGGGTGGATCCTGCTCGTGGCCGGAATTGCCTGGGCGCAGGGTTCGGCTCGCCGGCCGACTTCACCGCCCTCCGCCTCACCACCTTCCCCCGCGCAGTCCCCACTCGACACCGCGCCCCTGGCTGGGACAGTGACGCCGCTGGCAGCTCCTGACACACTTCTGGTCTTGCTGTCGGGACCGGACGGCTGGCCGGCGCCGACCGCCCTGGCGGTGGAGCCGGATTCGGTCCAGTTCGGCGGGGTAGTCACCCTCGTGGTGGATTTTCCCGCCACCGCTGATGGTGTGACGGCCGATTCCCTGCGTAGTGAGTCGGACCGGTTGGTCTGGGAGGATACCTTCGCCGCACAGCAGTCGGTCGGATGGCTAGGTGGTTTGGCACGCCGGCTGGGGATTGCCCAGTGGCGGCAACCGGAGCTGCGCGGCTTGCCG
The DNA here is from genome assembly GCA_965369485.1 of uncultured bacterium. GTDB lineage: Bacteria > Krumholzibacteriota > Krumholzibacteriia > LZORAL124-64-63 > LZORAL124-64-63 > CBDURX01. Next base: position 2,005 of record CBDURX010000226.1, read on the forward strand.
CCGCCCGCTGGAGTTCGTATCAGTCGCCGGTTGCGTCTATTTCGCGCGGGTCCGTGCCGTTTCGGATGGAAAGGTGGAGAAACCGTCACACCCGCCTTCGTCGAGGTCCGCAGCCTTCTGACGCTCGGGCAGGAACCGGTGACTGTACGCACTCCCCGCGCCCTGGGCTGGTACTGGCAGCTGCTGGTCGGTCTGGTCCTCACCGTGGTCGCCGCGCTCTGGCTCGTCTGGTGGTTGCGGCGCCGGCGTCGCGTACCTGTCGCTGGTCCGGTCCACGCAGTCATCCCGCCACCGGCGTATCTGACTGCGGCCAATGCCCTCTGGGCATTGCACGTCGGGGAGTTGCCAGGCAAGGGGGAGGGAAAACGTTTCCTGGATCGTTTGGCGCAGATAGCGCGTGGGTATCTTGTGGGACGGTTTGGCATCTCGGCCGAGGAGATGACATCCACTGAGATCCGGACCGCCTTGGAGCGCCGAGGCTACACGCGTGGTGGGGAGGAGAAATTTGCGGGCTTTTTGCAGATGTGCGACGACCGGCGGTACGCACCCGGGTCGGTGCCGGCAAACCTCTGCCAGGATATGCTGGTGCGGACGATCAAGCTGGTGGACATCTTCAAGATCCAGGCACAATACACTCCGGTGCCGGCCGAGTTGGCCGTCTCGGGTCAGAAGAGCTGGGCCAAGCTGGCCGACATAGCCGAGGCTGCACACTCTTACGCGGGGGCGGCGAGTGGGGAGGGCGGCAGCGATGTTTGAATTGGCACGTCCCTGGATGTTGGTGCTGGTTCTGCCGGCGGTCTGGGCCCTCTGGTTCCGGCGCCGCAGTCCTGCCGATCCGGCCAGCGTGCGCCATGCGCGGCTCACACTCTTTCCGCTTCGTGCGGGGGGTGGGCGGGTTGGCCTGCGGCGGCTGCTGCCGTGGACGGTTTTCCTCACCCTGTTGCTGGTAGCCCTCGCCCTGGCCCAACCGCGTGTTTCCCACCTGAACGAGGAAATCCAGGGTGAGGGGATCGACATCATCGTCGCTCTGGATATCAGCGGCAGCATGCGTGCCCTCGACTTCCAGCCCCAGGACCGGTTGGAAGTGGCGAAGGGAGTGATCCGGGACTTCATCAATGGTCGGTCCCACGACCGTATCGGGTTGGTCCTGTTCGCCGCCAAGGCCTTCACGCAGTGCCCGCTGACCCTGGACCGCTTGATCCTCTTGGGTTTTCTCGACGAGGTGCAGGTGGGTCTGATCACGGACGGCACAGCCATCGGACTGGGTTTGGCCACGGCCGTCAATCGTTTGAAGCACTCCACGGCTCAGAGCAAGACGGTGATCTTGCTGACGGACGGCCTGAACAATGTCCCTACCCTGGAACCGGAGACCGCCGCTGAGCTGGCCAAGGTCCTCGGCGTACGGGTCTACACCATTGGAGTTGGTAAACAGGGGTACGCACCCTACCCCGTGGATGACCCTATCTTCGGGCGGCGCACGCGCCAGATAGAATCGCACATCGATCGGGAGTTGCTCCAGAAGATAGCGACCATGACCGGCGGCAGCATGTTCCTGGCAGAAGATCCGGAAGCGCTGAAGGCGATATTCACGACCATCGACAAGCTGGAGAAGACCCGGTACGAGACCATCGTCAGCAGCTACCACCGGGAACTGATGGCCTGGTTCACATTTCCGGCACTGTTTCTGCTGCTGGGTGCGGCGCTCTTGGGCGCCACCTGGCTACGGCCTTTACCGTGACAGGAAGGTAGTGCGGGGCCAATCTGCCCGCTGCGGTCACATCACGACAAGGTCGCTCGGGTCACGTTACGGACGAGGAGAATTAATGCGCTTTGCGGCGGAAGCCTGGTTGATCCTGTTGCTCGGATTGCCGTTCCTGGTCGTGTTTCTGCGTTGGAACGACCGCCGCGCTCGTCACCGCTTGTCAGTACTGCTCGGTGAGCGAGCTGAGGAACATGTGGAGAGGGACAACCCTCGTTTGCGAGGCTGGCGTCGCTTCCTGCTGCTCAACGGCATTTTCTGGCTGATCCTGGCGCTGGCCCGTCCCCAGTGGGGTGCCAACGAGGTGGTCGTCAAGGAGAAGGGGACCGATATCGTCATCGCGCTGGACATCTCCAACTCCATGCTGGCCGAGGATATTCCGCCTAACCGGCTGGAGAGGGCCAAGTCCGAAGTGGCTGATTTCTTGTCCCGGTTGCCCCGTGGACGTATCGGACTGGTGCTCTTCGCGGGATCGGCGTTCGTGCAGTGTCCGCTGACCCTGGACTACGGCACTGCCCAAATCTTCCTGCGCATGGCTGGGCCGGACATGATCTCGGAACAGGGCACGGCCATCGCCGCGGCACTCTCCACCGCAGGTGATCTGCTGGCCGGCGGGGGAGGTCAGGGGGGGGACGCCTTTCAGGCGATCATACTAGTCACCGACGGCGAGGATCTCGAAGGCGAGTGGGAGGAGGAATTGAAGCGTTGCCGTGAAAAGGACGTAGTGATTCTGCCCGTTGGTGTGGGGCTGGAGACTGGCGGGCTCATTCCGGTGACCGACGCCGCCGGGCGTGCGGCCGGATTCATGAAGGACGCCGACGGCAACGTGGTCATGACCCGGCTCGATCTGGCCTCCCTGGAAAGGATGGCGGGCCTGAGTGGGGGGACTTTCTTCCGCATCGGGGAGGATGGGCTGGCTGGCGAGCGGCTACGCGATGTGCTGATGCGATTGGGTGAACGGGAGCTGGAAGAGCGCCGGATCTCGGCCTACAAGGAGCGGTTCGTCTGGCCCTTGAGCTTGGCTTGGCTGAGTATCTGGTTCGGTATAGTGGTGCAGCCGCGGCGCAGAACTGGCGTTCGCGACCGTTTACCACTGGCAGTGGGGTTG